>NZ_JBFROW010000032.1:0-6397 GCF_041471665.1 Vibrio sp. 10N.261.51.F11
GCGTAGTGACGTGCTGGAGTATCGTACTCAACGTGAGAAGTTGCGATTGTGATACCGCGCTCACGCTCTTCTGGAGCGTTATCGATAGATGCGAAATCTTTAGCAACACCGCCGTACACTTTTGCAAGTGTAGTACAGATAGCAGCAGTTAGAGTTGTTTTACCGTGGTCAACGTGGCCGATAGTACCAACGTTTACGTGCGGTTTCGTACGTTCAAATTTTTCTTTAGACATGGGGTGTCCCTCTAGGTACGGATTAGGTGGCTTAAAATAAGACCACGCAACCAAAAAAATGGTTTTCTTTATTAAAGGAGAAGAAGCTTTAGACTGGTGCTAATACCCAGAGTCGAACTGGGGACCTCACCCTTACCAAGGGTGCGCTCTACCGACTGAGCTATATCAGCACACAAAATGAGTTGGAGCGTGCAGCGGGAATCGAACCCGCATCATCAGCTTGGAAGGCTGAGGTAATAGCCATTATACGATGCACGCAACACGTAACTCTGTTTGAGCTATTTAACCTTTAGAATATGGTGGAGAGGGACGGATTCGAACCATCGAAGGCAGTGCCAACAGATTTACAGTCTGCTCCCTTTGGCCACTCGGGAACCTCTCCAAATTTTGAGCTTTCTCTCGCTTGCCTTAGAGGAAGGGAGAAAGTGGTGCCGACTACCGGAATCGAACTGGTGACCTACTGATTACAAGTCAGTTGCTCTACCTACTGAGCTAAGTCGGCACAAGTGGGGCGCATTTTATTGAATGATTTTCCACCTTGCAATAGTAAATTGAAAAAAAGTGCAAAATTCTCTTACCAAACTCCTACATACGCCAATTTAGCTCAAGGTTTCCATCTTTAACACGCATCTAGCACAGGAAGATATTTTATTTATCTATCGCTTGATGTATTTTCCATGCACTTGTTTTGTTATCCACTATAGAGTTTTGTATGAGCCCATTTATGTCATTTGACCGCGAACGTTGGTCTGAGCTAAGGAATTTAGTTCCGATGACACTTTCTGAGAGCGACTTAAAAGAGCTTCAAGGCATCAATGAAAAGCTCACAATGGAAGAGGCAGTAGAGATCTATCTACCGCTATCTCGTCTATTGAACCTCTATGTGGCAGCCAGACAGAATAGAAACTCGGTACTCCACCAATTTCTAGATAAGAAAGAGAAAGCGCCACCTTTTATCATCGGTATTGCGGGTAGCGTAGCTGTTGGCAAAAGTACCACTGCGCGTCTGCTTAAAGCCCTACTCTCTCGCTGGGAAAACCACCCAAAAGTTGAACTAGTGACAACCGATGGCTTTTTATATCCAAACGAGGTGTTAGAAGAGAAAGGGTTGATGAGCAAAAAGGGCTTTCCTGAATCTTACGATATCAAGCGTTTAGTGAACTTTGTTTCGGATGTAAAAGCTTGCAAGAGAAATGTCACAGCCCCTGTTTACTCGCATCTTACGTACAATATTACTGATGACGTTAAGTGCGTCGACCTACCAGATGTGCTTATTATTGAAGGGCTTAATGTTTTACAAACCGGAATGAATTATCCACACGAGCCACATCGCGTGTTTATTTCAGACTTCCTTGATTTCTCACTCTATGTTGACGCTGATAGCCAACAAATCAAAGAGTGGTACGTCAATCGTTTTATGAAATTCCGCGATGGTGCGTTTACTAAGCCTGGCTCTTACTTTAGTCATTACACTAAATTATCGAACCAAGCCGCATTGGATAAAGCAGAAGGTATCTGGAGTTCAATTAATGGCTTGAACCTAGAACAAAATATCCTTCCGACACGAGAAAGGGCTCACCTGATTCTACGCAAAGGCGCAGATCATATGGTTGAAGAAGTGTTACTAAGAAAATAGTAACGCTTTAGTCGCCTTTTCTTAGCGATATCTCGCCACCGATATAGCTCTCAACACCATTCTCAGTTTTGAGCAATACAGCGCCTTGTTCATCGATGCCTTGAACAACACCTTCAATTTCTCTAGGTCCAATGATCAGCCTAACATTGCGACCTAAGAAATTATCCAAGCGGTTCCAACGCTCTACAAAATTGGACATTCCTTTCAACTCATAGTCGACAAGTGACTTATCCCAAGCATTGATCAGAGCCTGCGCTAACTGGTTACGGTCTGGCACCTTCCCATCACACACTTCTTTAAGGGAAGTCCATGGCTGGCCAATACCTGATGTTGTTGGATCCATGGATAGGTTTAGCCCTAAACCAATCACAATATGTGCAGCGCCACCAGACTGTCCTGACAGCTCGACCAAGATACCTGCCAGCTTCTTGTCATTGTGGTAAAGGTCGTTCGGCCATTTGAGCTTTACACCTTCTACGCCCATCTCTTCCAAAGCTTCAACAACAGCTACACCAACCACAAGGCTTAAGCCCATTGCGGCAGCCATCCCTGCGTCGAGTCTCCAATACATTGAAAGATAGAGGTTTGCACCGAATGGCGATACCCACTCTCGTCCACGGCGTCCACGACCCGCAGCTTGATATTCAGCAATACAGACAGAACCCGATTCGAGGGTGTTAGTGCGCTCTAATAGGTGCTGGTTTGTAGAACCTATGATGGGAATCAGCTCAAGAGAAGCATCGCGACTAACTGCTGACAATTTGTCTTGGTCAAGCATATCCAAACGACTGGCTAGCTTGTAACCCTTGCCTTGTACTCGGTAGATATCTAAACCCCACTCTTGAATACCTTTAATGTGCTTACTGATAGCCGCTCGTGATACACCAATCATTTCACCTAGGTTTTCACCTGAATGAAACTCACCGTCAGCAAGACACCTCAATAGCGCAAGCTTGGTACTGTGTTCTCTCATGCCAATGACTCCAAAGCCTTGTCTAGGTTTGTCTCGCAGTCTCGTCCCATAAAGCGCACTTCATGTTCTAATCGAATATCGAATTTATTCAAAACGGACTGACGTACTTGCTCTGCAAGCTTAAGAATGTCCACAGCAGAAGCCTCATCATAATTTATGATAACCAATGCTTGGTTGGGGTGAACCTGAGCACCACCTTCTGTCACACCCTTGAACTGGCATTGATCAATCAGCCAGCCAGCAGCAACTTTGATCATGTCATTACTCTCATAGCCGACAATATTTGGATATAGAGCTAACAAGCGATCAAAATGATCTTTGGTGATCACAGGGTTTTTGAAGAAACTGCCCGCATTCCCTTGTACTCTAGGGTCTGGTAGCTTACTTGAACGGATAGCACACACTTCATCAAATATAGTGCGAGGAGAGAGTGTATCGGCTGCTAGGCTTTTTAACGGGCCATAGTGATTGCATGGCTCCCACTCTTTCGACAACGTTAAACCAATCGCAACAACAATCGCTTTACCGTAGAGAGCGTGTTTGAAAATAGAATCTCGGTAACCAAAGAGACACTCTTCTTTGTTTAATCGCTTAACTGTATAAGTATCCAGACACAGAATATCGACATACTCGCATACATCTTGCAGCTCAACACCATACGCACCAATATTCTGAATTGGAGCAGAGCCTGAACAGCCGGGTATCATTGCTAGGTTTTCTAGACCACCCAACCCCTTATCCACACTCCACTCAACCAAGCTTGGCCAATCCTCGCCACCACTTACATGCAGTAGGTGATGACTGTCCGTCTCGGCCAGCTCAATCCCGGCTAATTTATTCACGATGACCAGGCCAGCGAAGTGCTCAGTAAAAAGCATATTACTGCCCTTACCCAGTATTAACTTAGGCAAAGCTGACCATTTAGGGTCTTTGTAAAGCGAAATAAGTTCTTCGGTAGTGGTGACTTCAACCAACACATCACACGTCTGATCGATGGAAAAAGTATGAACATTTTTTAAACTAGCATTGAGATGGAATTGCATGGCGATATTCAATTAACTTACACTGCGGTCATTCTACAGCAGATAAACCAATGGCGCAGTGACTGAATGAACAATGTCATCATTACTCAATTAGACCCAGTAAAGGTTCCCCTAGTTAAACGTTTCTATAAAGAACACTACCCAACGGGAAAAGCGAATAAGAGTGAACTGATCTACTCGTTATTGCTGGATAACGAGCTATGCGGTGTCGTGCGTTTTCGTACAATAGAAAATAATCGTTTACTTACTGGAATGGCGATATCAAAACAACATCGCGGTCAGCAATTAGGCTCCCAGCTTATGGATTATTGTGCGCAACATACGCTTACGGAAGACGATTACTGCTTTGCTTACGCTCATCTCACCAATTTTTACGCGCGACACAAATTCGTACAAGTAGACCCCAAAGATCTACCAAATGGTTTAAGAGTTTTATACGAGCGCTATTTGAATAGCGGAAAAGATCTCATTCCTATGCATTATCAGCAAAATTGTTAGAGAATGCCTCGATTATCTAGTATTTGGTACTATCCCTTTGGTAAAATTAAAGGTTCGCAATTTTGCATATTTTTAAGGTAAAACAGTCAATATGATTGCCAGTAGGAATCCATTCATACAGTTGCCAACCATAGCGCAGAATCCTGACAAGTTTGAAGTACTACTATCAGCGCAAGAGTTTCGAACTCGTCTACTTGATGAGATATCTCGCGCAACGACTCGTATTAGTTTAGTCGCTTTGTATCTTGAAGATGATGAGGCTGGCCGTGAGATCCTAACTGCCTTATATGAAGCAAAGCAAAAGAATCCAGAATTAGACGTGAGCGTTTGTGTCGATTGGCACCGAGCGCAGCGCGGATTGATTGGTGCAGAGTCTTCTGAAGGCAATGCAGCCATGTATAAAGAGTTTGCTGAAAGATATCAGCATTCTGTGCCTGTCTATGGCATTCCAGTTCGTGGCAAAGAAGTCTTTGGCGTATTGCACTTAAAAGGCTTTATCGTCGATGACAGCGTAATATACAGCGGTGCAAGCCTTAACAATATCTACCTGAATTACCATGACCGCTATCGCTTTGATCGTTACCACGTTTTAAACAACGCGGCTCTTGCTGACTCAATGTTTGCCTACGTACACGAACAGATGGTTGCGGACAGCGCTGTTTATGACCTGGCTGATAAGAACAAGCCTGCGACCAAAGAACTGAAACCAGCGATTCGTCAGTTTCGTGCATCATTGGCAAGGTCTCAGTATCAATTCGATGGTCAAGACGTTTCAGCAGAGCAAGTTGCTGTAACACCATTAGTTGGTATCGGTAAAAGACGTAACCGTCTGAATCAGGGTATCAATCAACTCGTCGCTCAAGCTAAAGATGAAATCTTTATCTGCACACCTTACTTCAACTTCCCACCTAGCCTAGCTAAAGAAGTCAAGAAAGCGCTTAAGCGTGGCGTAAAGGTCAGCATTGTTGTTGGTGATAAGACAGCGAATGATTTCTTTATCTCACCAGAAGAAGAGTTTAAAACGATTGGTGGTTTGCCATACCTTTACGAACTGAACTTACGCCGTTTCGCTAAAGCGAATGAAGCTCATATTGCTAGCCGTAATCTATCAATTCGACTTTGGCAACACGATTCCAATAGCTTCCACCTAAAGGGCATATGGGTAGATAAGCGCTACATGCTACTAACAGGTAATAACCTAAACCCTCGCGCCTGGAAGTTGGATCTAGAGAACGGTATCTTTATCCAAGATAACTACCATCACCTAACTGATAAGTTCCAGGCTGAAGTCGATAATATCCTTCAACACACTCAGCTTATCTGTACTTATAAGCAGTTAGATAAGGTAGAGAGCTACCCTATGGAAGTTCAGAAATTGATTCGTAAGATCACTCGTGTAAAAGCCGACAGAGTGCTCAAACAAATACTGTAGTCGGTGTATCAAAACACTATTTATCAACGCCTAGCAAACGCTAGGCGTTTTTGTATCTACGAGATAGCTATTTAGGTTTGTTTGATGGTCTTTCGAATCAACATCTCTATTTATGCATAGTGAGTGTGATAGCTTGAAGTGTTAAGCATCCTACCTTTTCCTTAGTCAGTCTCAGGGTTCCAGATACGTGTATCAGGTATGGTTTAGATAGCAGCTAAACGAGTACCAATACGAACATAATCGACAATTACCCTTTACGTATTCAAGCAATAAAGTCTCACTCCTTAGGGCGAAGTACGTACGCGATAGAGAATTTCACATAGTAAAACAATCAGATTAGTGCTCTGCTCTATTTAGCTTAAGAGTTAGAAGTGACCACCTATATTCCCAAGCAGCACCTCCCGATATATAGAGAAGTACTTCATAGCTAGCGATAAGGATCTACTACTAAAACCCAAAACACATACGCAGGAAACGATGAAAGCCTAGTCGTCAGACTAGGCTTTCTGATATGTGCCGGAATAGCATGAAGTGCAGGGGCTCGGTGCCTTTACAGCACTCATAATACCAATTAAAGTAAAA
>NZ_JBFROW010000033.1:0-21373 GCF_041471665.1 Vibrio sp. 10N.261.51.F11
AACTTTACGGGGTCACTTCACTTACTGGCTTTATTTACATTTAAATCAAAATAGTTTCAGTTGTTTGCGTCTAGAATATGCGAAAATTGAGGACTAAATTTTCGGTGTTGCACCGTTGTTTAATTGTCTATTCAAGCTTCAAGAAATCCGATATTATACTGGTCATAAAACTAAAGGTGGTATTATATGACAAATGTATTTAAGCAAGCAGCTGAAGAATTGCTAAGTCGCCGCGTTGCGGGAACTAAAGCACCAAGATTGGACGAACAGTACCGTCCCAATAACTTGGAAGATGCGCTAAAGATCCAATCATCAATGATCGATCTTAAGAGCGACAAGGTCGGTGGTTGGAAGTGTTTGCTTCCTTTGGCTGAAGACAAGTTCATTGTTGCGCCTATCTTTTCGGGTAGTGTTCAACAAGGCGAGGTTTGCGAACTGTTTGCTGACAACGACGTAGTACGTGTTGAGCCTGAAATTGCATTTACTCTTGCTAAGAGCTTGCCTGCAAGCCAAGAAGGCTACAGCGAAGAGCAAATCAACGACGCGATCGGTTCTTGCCACATGGCACTTGAGTTGATGCAGTCTCGTTTTGCTGATGACAGCGGTGCTGAGTTCTACGAAAAGCTTGCTGATGGCCTAGTGAACCAAGGTCTGTTCATTGGCCCTGAGATTGATCGCGAAAAAGCGTTCACTTCTGCAGAGATCAGCATTGAAGTGACTCAAGGCGAGCAAGTTCAAGCATTCGACGGTAAGCACCCGAATACACTGCCACCAAGCCCAATTTACTGGTTGATTAACTACATGACGCGTCGTGGTGTTGATTTCCAAGCGGGTGAAGCCATTATCACGGGCTCTTACTGCGGTATCGTGGAAATGGAATTCGATAAACCAACGACCTTCCACTACGAAGGCATTGGTGAATACCAAGTAACGTTCAAGCAGAAACGCTAACTTCTAGCGGCGCACTATCTGTTATCGAAAGGCTGTTTACTGATGAGTAAATAGCCTTTTTTATTACGTGATGCTCAATAGGGTTCATATTACTTTGCATTAAATTAGGCGTTTAGACGTCTAGACGTTGACAAGTTCTAAGTGTGACATTAGTCTGCTCACCTTCCTGTTCTATTGTGTTGTCGTTCCATGTCCAATTCAAAAAATTCTAACGCGGTAATTGCCCCTTCTGCAGTGGCGCTTATCCCTCTGATCGTTTTCCTTGCGCTGTTTATTGGCGTGGGTACATACCTGTCGCTACAAGGCGTCGATTTTGCTTTCTATCAACTTCCAGCTCCGATTGCGGCTCTGCCTGCTGTGATGTTAGCGTTGCTATTGAGCAAAGATAAATTGAACCGTGCGATTGAGCAGTTCTTAGGTGGCGTGGGTCACAAAGACATTATCGCAATGTGTATGATCTACCTATTGGCGGGTGCTTTTGCTGCTGTGGCTAAAGCTTCTGGTGGCGTGGACGCGACGGTAAACCTTGGTCTATCGGCTATCCCAACGAGCATGATCCTACCGGGCATCTTCCTTATTTCGGCGTTCATTGCGACAGCAATGGGCACCTCTATGGGTACTATCGCTGCGGTTGCTCCTGTTGCACTAGGCATTGCTGACTCAGCTGGTATGAGTATTCCTCTAACCGCTGGCGTAGTGCTAAGTGGCGCTATGTTTGGTGACAACCTTTCTATCATCTCAGATACCACGATTGCCGCGACTCGCTCGCAAGGCTGTGAGATGAGAGACAAGTTTAAAGAGAACATCCGTATAGCACTTCCTGCTGCACTTATCGCGATTGTTATCTTTGCTTTCAACAGCACAGCAACTCAAGTTCCTGAAACAGGCCCAATTGAATGGCTGAAAGTCCTTCCGTACATCACTATCCTAATCCTTGCGGTATCGGGCATGAATGTGTTCGTTGTGTTGACGATTGGTATCTTGCTAGCGGGTGGAGTGAGCCTAGGTTCTATTGAGAACTACGGTATGACGGATTACGCTCAAGACATCTACGCAGGCTTTGGCAACATGCAAGAGATCTTCTTACTGTCGATGCTGATTGGTGGTTTGAGCGAGCTGATGCGTCGCCAAGGTGGATTAGCGTTTCTGACTAATTTAGTGAGCGGTTTGATTCGTGCATTTGGTTCTTCTCACTCTAAGCAAGCGAATGGCCGTGCGAGTGAGCTAGGCATTGCAGGCTTAGTATCAATGGTGAACCTATGTACGGCAAACAACACGGTCGCAATCATTGTGTCTGGTAGTGTTGCTCGCCAATTAGCTGAAGAGAACGATGTGTCTCCACGCCGCTCTGCAAGCTTATTGGATATCTTCTCGTGTGTGATTCAAGGCGTACTGCCTTACGGTGCTCAGGTGTTGCTATTGGGCTCTGTGTTTAACCTATCGCCGCTAGAGATCGTGTCTAACTCTTACTACTGTTTCGCGCTTGCTATCGTGGCTGTGGTCGCTGTGTTTATTAAACACCCAGCGCGTAAAGTGGCTCAAGCATAGTAGTCATTGTCCAAACTGAGTGATCACTGGCTCTAATAAGAAGGCTCCTTAATAGGAGCTTTTTTGTGCATGAAACTCATGGTTTGAAAATTCAATGTACGTCTTCAAATACAAGAAAACCGCCTAAGTAGACGGTTTCTAATTTCGTTATAGTGGTTTTCAAGTTTATTGTAGTGTGAATGACAATTAGGCTTGAGAGCTTTAATTCAGCTTCGTCGTCACGAACTCTTTGTTTCTAACCATTAACCACATCAGGCCGCCTAGCGTACCGATGGATAATTGAATAAAGCCTAGGTTTTCAATCAGTGACTCTGGGCGTATTGAAACTAATACCATACCAAGCGAACCACAAATCATGCTGAAGAACTGAATCAGTGCGACGGCAGAGCCCGTGTCATGATCTTGTTGATTCAACATTAAGTTGGTGCCCGGTACTCGCATGATGATCGCCATTAATGTTGCTGGAGCAGCGATGAACATAAAGAACCAAGGGGACAGGTCGCCAATGGTTAGGGTGAAGATGCCCGCAAGCGCCAATAAAGCAAAACATCCTGAGATGACCTTTTGAACCGGCATTCGGTAGGACAACTTCATGTAAATTGTTGGACCAAATGAGGCGCATAATGCATTGAATGCGAACGCGTAGCTAAACTGTTGTTCGGTCAATCCAAAGTGATCGATGTAGATATAAGAACCCGCCGCAAGAAAGCCCATCAACGCCATCGGTATGATAGAGAAAATGACCAGTAGCTTGAGGAACGAGCTGTTTTTCATGACCACGCCCATTCTTCCCCATGAGCGGAACATAGAACCTTGGTATTTGCTTTCGAGTGTTTCTCGATAGCAGCAAGCTAAAACTGACGCAAATGCACCAAAAATGGCGAGGGTGACGAACATCATTCGCCAAGACGCAATTTTCAGTAGAAAGGCACCAAATACAGGCGCAACCATTGGCGCGATGATCACCAGTGACATGATAGTCGCCATGATCTTTTCACGTTCTCGGCCATCATAAAGATCTTTGACAATGGCGGTAGCGATAACGGTGATAGCACTACCAGCAAAGGCTTGGAATACACGAGCACCAATTAACTGTTCGATGCTATTGGTCATCGCGCACAATATGCTCGCGACCATATAACCCGCTAATCCAATTAATAGGATCGGCTTACGACCGAATTTCTCGCTGAGCGGCCCCCAAAATAAAAGACCAATAGCGTAAGTAACGAAGTAGCTGCTCAGGGTTAGGTTGACCATTGATCGGTCAGTATTAAACACGTCGACCATCTGCGGAAGCGCAGGTAGGTAAAGGTCGATGGTCAATGGAGGGAAAGCACTTATTATGACGAGAAAAAATAGCATACCGGTCTTTCCCAGTACTGGTTGTGGTCTCTTCAAGGTGGCTCTCCGTTGTCCAAAATAGGTTTTTAATTGGTGTGATAGTATCTTTAGGTTTTGTATGATTAGTTATCTCAAAGCTCTAAAATCAGCAAGGATTTGTGACCTCTAAATGTTTAACATCGAGTTGAAAGGTTCAAGCCAGCAAGTACCTATGCTGGCTTGAGGGTATACTTAGAACTTAAATTTAGCAATCTGAGTGGAGAGGACAGTAGTTTGCGTCAAGATATCATTGGATACGTTTGCCAAATCGTCATTCACGTTAACTAGTTCTTTTGCACTACTATCAAGAGACTGCATGTCATTTGCGACTTTTGAACTAACGTTTGACTGCTCTTCGCAGGCGGATGCAACAGAATCTACCATGCCATTGATGGACGTTACGGAAGAGATAATGCTCGATAGTGCTTGCTGTATTTCATCTGCGCTGGTTTTTGTTTGCTCCACTAAAGCTTTCGAGCTCTGTGTTGCAACAAATGACTCGTTTGCTTCTTTTTGTAGGCGTTCAATAATAGATTCAATTTCATTGGTTGAATCATGGGTTTTAGACGCTAATGAGCGCACTTCATCCGCAACAACCGCAAAACCACGGCCAGACTCACCGGCCCGTGCCGCTTCAATAGCTGCATTCAATGCCAATAAATTAGTTTGTTCCGCAATCGCTTTGATGACTACAATCACTCGACCTATATCATCACTGCTTACTTTTAGTGAATTCGCACATTCCGCTGCACTTTCCAGACTTACGACCAAGTCATCAATATTACGTTCATTGATATCGATTGTGTGACCACTTTGCTGACAAAGCTCGAGTGCATCATTTGATTGATACAGCGTATTTTCCGTATGAACAGCAATTTCTTTGGTTGCTAAATCAAATTGCTCAATGCTGTGCAAACTTTCTTGAGTTAACAAAGATTGTCGTTGGCTTTGTTGGTTCATTTCATCACGTAGTTGCGATATACCGTGGCCACTCTTATCCAACATTTTGGTCGTGTTCGATGTTTCGAGAATGATAGATTGAATAGTAGCAACGAATTGGTTGAATGCTTTCGCAAGTGATGTGACTTCATCATTGCCTACTTCCGCAACACGTGAAGTGAGGTCTCCTCCACCAGAAGCAATTTCATTCATTGAATCAGCCATGTTTTTGATGGGCCTGACGACTTTTCTATCGAGGACTATGGAAATCAGAATCAGGCTAGCAATAAATATGCAAAGCAAAATACTAATCGCAAGTTGCATAGAGTTCATTAAATTAGCATTCGTCACATCATGGTTAAAACCAACATTAACTTTACCGATAGGCAATGAATCCCATGAAATAGCCATCGATGAGGATTCATCAATGTCACGTGGATTAACACTACCTAATATGTTGTTATTTTGATCGAGCACTTGAATGTTTGCGATTACGTCATTATTTGAATACGCTTCAATGATATTAAGTATCAGTGTCTTATCGTATGCATAAACAGGTTCTTGCAATATCACACTTAATTCAGAGGTTATACGCTGGATTTCTTGTGAAGATTTATCAGTAACGTTTGATTGGTTAATCATAAATTGGATTGGCAAAGCGATAGCAGCAACAATAAGCATCACTGCAGCGATCAGTAAAACCATTTTTTTTGTTATTTGGTTCATAAAAATGTACTCAGTTGGCAAGCGGATCAAAGAAATATTTTTCTGGGATAGAGCGGGTGTCTTCGGTCAGATATGGATTTTCAAGATCGATAATAGTTCGCTCTGAAAGGTTGGCCCGTGAGAGCGCCATTCTTACTTCGGAGTCTTCGAAAAAGAGTTTCTCATAGGTGCCATCAGCGAAAATTTCTTCAACCACTTCTGTGATGTGTTGCTGAAGTTCTGTGTTTTCTTTTTGGACAAAGAGCATATATGGCATGCGATAGCGGAGCATGACATGACTATCAACAGCTAAAGGTAGTTCTGGGTATGATTGCATTTCTGCAAATGGTTCCATGACACCACGAGCAAACAAGTGGCACCGATTACCAGCAAGCATCATCTCAAAAATATTTGGATATTTAAGCGATTTAGCGGTTTTTATACCATTGGCATCAAGAATGAATGTGTCTGGCCATGTTTTCCCTGAACAAACTTTAAAGCGCGTGAAATCCGCTTTAGATCTTACGTTTGCGAGTAATTGTTTATCTTTTTCATGAATTAATCCGATTCGCATACCAAGCATTCCTCGATATATAGGGAACAATATTGGAGCAAAGCGTTTTTCCATGTCGAGACTGGTCGCTGACCAATAAAGGTCAATCTCTCCCGACTCTAAATCCGCCATAACTCTTGATTGAGCAGGTTCCCCTGTTGCTTGATAGACAAACTCGATTTCATCGAATCGGCTCGAGCGATTAACAATTTCTTGAACCAAAGTAAGGTGCAGTTTTTTGTCATTCGGTTTACCTGGCAATCTTAAAGGTTCAGCGTAAGTTATTTGGCAAGTACTAAAAATAAGTATCAAAAAAGTAAAAATGGAGCGAAACATTCTTGGTTCTATAGGCGTGTGATTAAGTGGCGGTAATATCGGTTACCGTGTGCTATTTTGATACGAAATTAACGCCACATTGTGACTTTTCTCTCGTTTTGTATGGGTAATTTAATGCAAGGTCGGATCTGAAATATAAGCATGTAAATATAGGTTTCCAGCCCAATCAGGGTAGCTTGTAATCGCCAGCGACACATTGTAATGATTATCGACTTGGCTTGTTATCTTTTCTTTGGGCGTTTTTCGACTAAACCGTTACGCTCTAAACCACGTCGAACGCTGCTGCATAGTTTACCAAAGCGGCGCAGTTCTTCGAAGTTAGGGCCTTGGCCAATGGAAATACTGTGCTCCCAATACATTAACTCGCTGTCGACCATCTCAAGTAGTTTCTTAGAGCAACCCGAGCAATTTCCTTTTGGACCACAGATAAACGTCTCTGACTCGTAAAGTGGGAGTTCGTTTTTAACTTCTTCAATTAAGTTAAGCATTGCCGAGTTTAAGTCTGGCTTTTTGGATGTAATTGGCTTCAAGCTTGGTGCTTGAGTTGCAATTAATGGGGAAGTCAGTTTGTTAGGTTGTAAATTCAAAGCAGCTGATGACATATCAAAGGCCTCAAGGAGAGAAGAAGGTGGGCATGCTACTCTTCACAACAAAGTGAATCTTGATGTAGTGCAATAAGCGTGGATATATACCCAAAAGAGGTAGGAGCCACAAGCGGTTGTGACTCCTTATCAAAGCTCGGTACTAATGAGAGATTTTAGAATTCGGCGTCGAACTGGAATTCCATCCACTCTTTGGTGACTGGGTGGTGCAGCGCAAGTCTTTCTGCGTGTAAGTGCAATCGGTCGGCTTTATTGCCATACAAGCCGTCACCGACGATAGGCATGTTAAGGCCTTCTTGGTGTGAACAGTGAACACGCAACTGGTGTGTACGCCCTGTTTTAGGATGCAGGTAAACCTTAGTGGTTTGCCCGTTTCGCTCAATCACTTCCCATTTGGTTTCTGCTGGCTTGCCGTGTTCGAAGCAGACAATTTGACGAGGGCGGTCATACAAATCACCACGCAATGGCAGTCGAACATAGCCTTCATTTTCTGTTAGAACGCCTTCAATCATTGCCACGTAACGCTTTTCGACTTCACGAGTAATGAACTGCTTCTGTAAGCTCTTGTTCGCACGTCGTGTGAGAGCGAAGATTAGAATGCCAGAGGTCGCCATGTCTAAGCGATGAATCACAAATGGGCCTTCAACATCGGGATGCATTTCTTGAACACGTGTGTAGGCGGAATCTTTGATGGTTTTACCCGGCACGGATAGAAAACCTGCTGGCTTGTGTACTACCACGATGTGCTCATCTTGGAACAGAATATCCAGCTCTTTGCCTTCTGCTGGGTTCTCTAGCAATGGGTTTGGATCGACTTCTAGGCCTTTCATCATATGGCCTAAAATCGGCACACATTTACTCTGACAAGAAGCGTAGTATTTCTTGTGCTTGCGGATTTCCGACTTTGGAGAGCGGCCCCACCAAAATTCAGCCAATGCCAGTGGCGTGTAACCATGTAAGTACGCGTATTGCAGCAATTTAGGCGCAGCGCATTCGCCAGAGCCAGCTGGTGGTATCTTGTTTGGCGTGTTTTCAAAGATTTGGTTAAGGTCTTCAACGCTTCCTTCCGCATTTTGGAAAGCGTATTGTGAAAACAACTTGTGTTGAAGCTGATGAGAAATGTGTGCTCTTTGCTCTTTTAGCTCAGCCAGTTGAGTGGTGAAAACATCCACTTTAGCCTGCAACACTTGCAGAGTGTGTTCCCAGTTGAGCTTTAGGTACTTCTGCTGGTTCTTGTCGGCAACACTGGCTTTGTTTAGCTCGTTATTTAGCTGTTCGAAAGCTTGCTCATCAAGGTTTACTTTACCTTGTTCACGTTTTTCTTTACGCGTTTTTCGGCCTTCAATAATCAATAGTCGTTGAGCTTCAATCTCTTGCTCAGCTTGCGCTTTTTGCTGTGCCAGTTGCTCGCACAATTCAAGGTATTCAGTATTTGCTTGCAGCGCTTTAAACTCAGCATTTACTGCCATCATGTCGGCTGTGTCTTGATGGAAAAAGCTGTCGCTGCTCAGCATGTCGAACACGGGCGGTACAAAGTGAGGCAGTAGGTTTTGGTCGGCGATTTTCCCTGAAAAAGCAGAGAAGTAACCCAATTCACCTTCTGGACTTTTCACCAATAACACACCAAACATTTTGCCGCGACCAGCGTCAGAATCCAGTCCGAAGTCATGCTGCCAGTCGGTTTGAGTTTCTAGATATTGTTGAAGCTGATGAGAAGCGATTTCACACAGTGGGTGCGGTTCGTAGTAGAACGGGAATGTGAAACGCTCAGGCAACGAATATGACTCGATCGGCTGTTGAAAACGAGTGAAGCAATGCTCAGGTGTGTGGCTGTTTTCTGAGTCGTGCGTTGGTTTTGATGAGTGCATAGTCGTATTAATACTTATATCGTGGTGATAAATGGTTGTGAGTCTACTGTGTATGTTTAGAGACGTTAAACACAGTACAAGGCGGCGATTCTACTCTTTATCGAAAAGCGCCTCAAATAAGAAATGGTTCTATTACTGGATAGCTAAGCGAGACGGTTAATACTGAACCTATGAGTTATAGCTTGAACACCATTAATTGATGAGTAACTTCTCGTTTTTAATCATAGAAGACAATTTAACAAACCAAGGGTGGTAGCCTTGCTGCCCTCTTATGAAAACTAAGGTAACGTTATGATTCCACTCAATACTTCGATTGTTTCCGGTGTCGCTATTTCAGAGATCGACGGACAAATGAAAATGCTATTAATGAAGCGTGTTAAAGGTGAGTTTTGGTGTCATGTCGCAGGCTCGATTGAAGCGGGAGAAACAGGCTGGCAGGCTATCGTGCGCGAGTTTGAAGAAGAGACCCAAATTAAAGTGGAAGCTTTGTATAACGCGCAGTTTCTGGAGCAGTTTTATGAGGCGCACGTGAATGTGATTCAGCTAATCCCTGTGTTTGCGGTGCTATGCCCACCCAACCAAGCGATTGAACTGAATGACGAACACACCGAGTACCGCTGGTGTAATTTAGAAGAAGCAAAAGCGTTAGCGCAGTTCCCCAACCAACATGCCGTCTACGATCATATTTGGTCGTATTTTGTCGATAAGCCAGTCAATCCGCTTTATCGAGTGAAATTGAACTAATACTGGCTGTTTAAGATCTAGGACTTACCAAGGTAAGGGGCTAAAAAGGTGCTCACTTGCACTTGGCATAACCCCACATCTACCTTCACACCGTGCGATTCAAGGATCGCAACACCACGACCATTATTGCGAGGGTCTGGGTCTAGCATCGCCACGACTACGTGTTTTACACCTGCTTTAACCAATGTATTGGCGCAAGCGGGAGTTCTGCCAACAAAAGAGCATGGCTCTAAAGTTACGTAAGCGGTAACCCCCTCCATTGTTCCGTCCGTTTTGTCGTTATAACTATTCAGTGCTTCAACCTCGGCGTGGTTTCCGCCGACTTTTTGCGTGTACCCAACAGACACCACCTTATCGTTCTTCACCAAAACGCAGCCTACTGGCGGGTTTGGTTGGCAATCGGGTAGGGCTTGGCGCGAAGCTTCGAGTGCTTGCAGCATGTATTGTTGGTTCATGGTCGTTACTCAGTATGACGAGAGAGCGTAGCAGCTAGTCGCCACGCGTGGTTGATGAGTTGGTTAATTACTAACTTAATAAGCTAATAAGTGGGGCATGTTCGATCTGATTGGACTTTTAGTCAATGGTTTTAGCGTTTGAATTCGACTGCTAGTTAACTGTGACTCATCGTTAACTTGGGCCACTGGGTTAGCCAACCTTTGGATTGCACTCTTTGATCAAAGATATCTCGGCTACGCTTTGGATTGGGTGTGATTTGCAAATCAAACAAACTCTCTAAGCCAAAGGCAGAAATACACTCGATGTTTCCATGGAGGCTTTGTTTCACGGCGACGGCGGTTTCTTTCTCTGGCCAATAACTCATCGCATCCAATGAGCCTTGGTAAGGTTCATCCCCATTTCTAGTGTGCATGTAGGCTTGATTGCGAACTTGCCAATTCAGTTCGGGTAACCGTTGTTTAAGCTGAGCCTCGTATCTAAGATCCGATTCGTAAGAGGTATCAATGGGATCAAAGTAGATCACATCAATATCATTGAATGGAGTCGGGGAGGCATAACCATGCTGGTGATCCCAAACGAGGTTTCTCACAAAGCCCGCAGCGACATAACACTGCGGCAAATCCAACTGAGCGACACAGTCTAAAACCTTCATTCGTAAGGGATCTTGTTTGATCAACGTGACGATGCGTTTGGCTAGCGGATGTATCATTATGATGTCGGAACATCAGTGACTTGGTAATGACGTGTCACGTTCTGGGAGATTTCACCCCATTCAGAGGCTTTTACTCGCTGTTGGTGCATTTCGAATGCTTCTCGGCTAGTGAATTCTTCATACACTTCAAAGCGATTAGGTTGAAGCGTGCTTTGACTGACTCGAAACACAATACAACCAGGTTCTTCTAGTGTCAGTTCTTTGTGCACAACCAAGGCATGTGTCACTGCTTCTAGGTCGTTGTCTGGCACTAGAATATGCCCTTGCAGAATTACTTTACTCATAATTACGTCCATTTAATTACGTCTATTTAATTTGGTCCATTACGGCTTTTTTCTATCAAAAGCTCTATCCGTTACAAACATAATCCCATTTTGATGTTGTAACGTATAGGCTAATGTGGCGATTATTAGTTCACATTGAATGTATTTTTTAGTTACACCGTAACTTTAAAGGTGATGTAATCAACAAATGATAAGACACTGGAACTAAATCAGCGTTGGTCCGGTCTATTAAATTAGTATCATTGAACTGTATTGATACTGAAATGAATTTGTCATCTGAGAGAACTAACCTTAATTTTGAACAGCGGCTCATAGGATTGATTTGAGCCATAGTTGATATCTAGGTCGTACTTTGATGTAAATGGTACTCAAAACTCTATATATTTTGTGATTTGTATCATTGATCTGGGCATCAAACACCGTTAGATTCGATTGGTTGGCAATAAAAATAGCTCATGAAGAGCAGTTAAAGAAAAGGAAATATCCCTTATGAAAAAAATGAGAAGAGCACAGCTTCATCGCGTTCGTATCCAATACTGGAAAGACACGTCAAAAGAAGCATCAAAGAAATAAGCTTTAAATCGTAAAGCTTTATAAAGCTGAAAAGCTTAATCAAATGTAAAACGCAACAAACCGATTTCATTAGCACTCTCAAGGACCTTCATCTGGTCGGCGACTAAAGAAATCATCCCCAAAGAGCTGGCAGGCATTAACAACAATGCAATTCAATGTCAGCTCATTAATACCTCCTCTAAGTTTATCTTCGTTTGTTAAACCTGTTACCCCAAACTAAAGCTTGTTCCTTGTTCCTTGTTCCTTGTTCCTTGTTATCGCATCCCTGTACTCGTTAACGTCTTGATAATAAAAAAGCTCCCGATTTCTCAGAAGCTTTGATTTAGATTTTGATATCTGATGTGACTGCCCGATAAAGGCTCGTGCTTAGGATAGACTCTAACGTTGGAACAGCGTCTTTAAGCTCACATCGTCCGTTCTATTTAGCTTTAGGCTCAGTAGATAGCCACCAACACCGATCAGTGCGTAAATACCTAAAGATAAAATAGGCGCTTCTGCAATCGCGCTTAATGGGTTACTTGCTATGAGCACATTCATTGGCAGTGATGCGATGAGAGATAGGAAGTCATTGATGCCATAGAACCCAAACACGGCGACAGAGAGGAACTTAATCGCATAGCTTGAGATGAAAATGACAAGTAATGGAGAGTTTACCAACTGCGAAATCGCTAGGGTAACGGTTGCCAGTGGTAATAAAACCAGTGCAACTAACAGCATTCGCCCAAAGAACACCACCCAGTTACTCAGCACATAAAATAGAGATTGCTGTTCAACCAGTAGCGCCAATTGTTGTTCGCTTGAGACGTTCAATATCCAGAATAGGAAATCGGCGAACAGCACGAGCAACGCACAGATAGCCGGAATAACCACTAAACCGAAACCTAACTTCACGCCGTGAGTCATTGCATTAGATACTGGCATACTTCTCCAAAACATCGAACTGCCTTCTTGGCGCTCTTTACGCAGCGTTTTAGGGATGTAAAGTGTCGACAGGATCAGTGAAATCAGGCCCGCGCCAAAGTAGATCACCGAGTTGAGATCTTGCGCGAACTCTCTATGGATGTCGCTCACGTCACCGTTCACTTGCATTTCGAAGAAAAACTCATGCTGCGCAGCGCCATTAAAAAACAGACTAACGAACAGCAAGAAACCACATAACGCGACAAATAGAGGTAATCGAGTATTAATTTTGTGCTCGATGAGTTCTTTTTCTAGCATATAAAAACTTGGATGCATTATGCCTTCTCCGTTTGTGTTGCAAGGAATAGATCTGCGAGGCCAACATTGTAGATAGTGCCCATCGGCTCAACCTGCGCTTTGTATTGACCTTCCAATAACCACTTAGTGGTTCCTAGCCCTGGTTGTGAGGTTAGCGGATTGAGCTTCTGGATCTCGCTTGAATGGTTGTTTGCAAGTTCGATAATGAAATAGTCGTTCTCGATGTCTTCCATGCTCTTTTGCAGCACACAATGGCCTTGCTTTAAAATCAGCACATCCGTTAATAAGTGTTCAATCTCTGAAACCTCATGGCTTGCAATGATCATGGCGCGTTCGCCGTCGTGGAACCACTCTAGTAGGTGGCGATAAAAAGTATCGCGGTACAGCAAATCGAGACCCAACGTTGGCTCATCTAAGATCAATACTTGAGTATCGGTTGCGATGATGATCGCAAGGTGAAGTTGTACCTTCATTCCTTTAGAAAGCTGTTTGATAGTGGAAGATAGCTTGATGTTGGTGCTGCTTAATGTCTGTTCTGCTTTTTGCTTGTTGAAGCTTGGGTGGACACCTTGGGTGTAACGAAGCAGTTGTTTAACGGTCATCCACTCGGGTAATACGTTAACGTCTGAGATGTACGACAAGTGCAGCATGAGTTCTGCATGCTGGTGGATAGGGTGGTAACCGTTAACCTCAATCTCACCTTGATAGCTGTGTCCGCCAAGCAGTGATTTGATCAGAGTCGATTTACCTGCGCCATTGTGGCCTAGCAGACCAAGCACTTGCCCGGGTTTTAACTCAAAGCTGATGTTCTCGACACCCACTTGATTTGAATAGGTTTTGGTTACATTTTTAACGGAAAGTAAAGTACTCATGACTTGTCCTTTATATGTTGTGCTAGCTGTTTCACGAGTTCTTCGACACTCATATCAATGATGCCTAGCGTTTCAGCGATGGCTGGGATCTGTGTGTTGATGAATGATTGGTGTGCAGACTCTTTCAATTTTTGAAGTGCCCCTTCGGCCACATACATGCCTTGGCCGCGTTTTTTCTCTACCAAGCCTTCATCCACCAGTAACTGGTAGCTTTTCATGACAGTAAGGTGATTGATCTTGAGATCGGCGGCAACCGCACGTACAGAGGGCAATGCTTGTAGCTCTAGCCAAACACCTTGAAGAATTTGGTCACTGATCTTGGCGGCAAGCTGCCTAAAGATCGGCTGGTCGTCTTTCCATTCGGTCATAATTAAAACTGCATGGTGATATACATGTGTATAACACTAACCTATTTATTCGAGTTGGCAAGGATTTTATGAAAGTGCATCGGGTATTTTTATGTTTAGATAAAGCACGTTTGGTGGGGAGGGCACTTGAAGCCTACATCCTTGTGGGCTCTCAAGCAGCTGTATAAGCGATGATTATTTGAATAGGGAATGGTTGCTGATCAAGATTTCTATTAGGCTGGGCCTATTGCTCCTTTGAGTCATTAGGCCGGCTATACAGGTAACCTTGATGTAAGTTGTAGCCTAACTGACACAAGATATATTGCTGCCTACGCGTCTCGACACCTTCATAAATCATTGTGATATTTGATAGGCGTCCAATCTCCGAGATATTGAGCAATACACCCTGATGATGCTCTCCTGACTCGATATCCTTAACAAAGCAACGATCCAGTTTTAGATAGGCCGGAGAGATAACATTGATGATTTCGATGTTGTTATTGCCCGTACCAAAGTCATCCAGAGCGATAGTGATACCAAGCTTTTTGATATCCTTAATGTTATCGATAACCTCACACCCATAGCCAATGTTCGAATATTCAGTAATCTCTACGACAAACTCATTCGCTTCCATCGCGGCTAAATGCTCTCTGAGCCTTGCGAAGTTCGACCCTACCAAAGCACTCGGACACACGTTGACACCATAGATCTCATGGCTGTTGTTTAACTTCGCTTTTCTGACTGTCTCGATGAGTAAAATAGTATGAAAGGTGAGTAAATTGGTGCGTCTCATGGTGTTGATGAAGCTTAAAACGTCAACGTTACGCACACGAGATAACAACTCGTAGTAGAGAACGCAGTTGTCTTCGGTGTTGATGATCGGCTCTTCTTCAAAGGAGATGTGTTTCCAACGAAACAGGTAGATCACAAAACCCAGAATATAGGAGCGATAAAGCAGGGTGGCGAGTATCAGAGAAAGCGCAATCCATAGTGCAACAATGTCGTCACTGTAGAAGGTGATGGTTGCACCCGTTGGTAGGGAGGTTTGATAGATAGATTTACTCTCTTCGCCAAGGTTTAAGATGTAGTAACCATTCTTCTGGATGGAGATAGAATCGACTAATAGAGGCAATAGCGAGTTGTTGTATCGAGCTTCGATAGAGCGCTTAGATATTCGAGCAACCATCTCAATGTCGTGCTCGGTATCTATGAAGCGGGAATAGGCAAAGTCAGCACTATCGTAGAAGTCGTCTACTTGATTGAGCTCTATCATCTTAGAACGTGTTTTCGAGATATAGCAGGAGCCATAAGGTGTGGTCATGACGACAGAGTCAAGGTTGAGCGAGTGCCTTAGCGAGTGCACAGCCCCGTGGCTATCGCAACCGTAGTCCATGACTTCTGCTGCAATGTGTTTGGTGTTCTCACTGTATTCATTCGCAATCTTCGTCGTATAAAGGATTTGGAAAAAGTAGACAACGAATAGGAAAAAGGAAGAGATGGTGAACACGGCTATCAGAGCCTTGATCAGTTCTCGATGATAGGTGTTGAACATCAGTTTCAACATCTCGAACTGGCTGGGCTTGAACTGGTTGATGTCATACTTTGGTGCGATACGGTTGGTTGAGCTTTTATCGAGATCGATAAAGTAACCTACCTTATAAAGGTTAGAGATAAGTTCGCTATTATTATCTACCTTCGCTTTTTTGCATAAGCTTCGATATTTCTTTCTTATAGAAGCAATAATGTTTTTTAACGCGTATAAGCTAAACTCTTCGTCAAAGTGTAATTTAAAAGATTCTTCAACATCTCGTGCAGATTGAGGGTTTGATATTGACGAGTGTTCAATAAGATATTTGAAAACAAAACTCTCTTTACTATTAAGAGTTTCCTCTGATATCTTATTACTGTCTCTTTTTATGTATATTTTTTCTTCATTGTAGATCAGTTGCAAGCTCTCATTATTGTTATTTATATTGAAAGAACAGTGCATAGCTCAACTCCTAAGCGATAGTTATTATATTTGTGTGATGGATATGTGATGGCTGGGATTTTCATTCAACACAAGAGTTCGATCTAAATAATATAACCAAAATGTCACCATTTTATCTCAAGATGTTGATACTAATCGCAGAATTTGGGCTTTAATGAAAGGTTATGGAGATGTTCACCCAAAAGTTGAATTTATAAATGAAAGCCAATGATTTACAAGGGGTAAGGGGGATTTATCCATTTGTTTTGGTATTTATCCATTTCACAGCTTCTACGCGGTAGGTTTAGCGACTGGATTTAGAGGTTTCTAATGTAGCTTCTGATGGTATTCATTCGGTTTATCGATGTGTGAGATTTATCAGAATTTTTCATGATAAAATTAAATTATGTCATTTTATGTGATATTAATATAATTTATGTGGCGTATTGTTTTGGTGATTTAATTAAAGTAATCAATGATAGAATTAATTATATTTGTTGAATGATTGACTTTAATTTATTCTGTTACGAAATTTAAATAATTAAACTTTAAGGTGGGATATTTAAAATAGGGAAAGGATGATTTTTATCATGATGTGTTGATTAAAGAATTTTAATGGAATTATTATTGACATATGTATCAAATATGTGTCTATGTAAATATTAATCGGCTAGTGATGAAAATAAGATATGAATGAGGTTGGTGTTATACCATGAGCACTGCCTAAAAGTATAAGCAGCAACAAGTTAGATCAATTAGTGTTATTTTTGAGCAAATGTTAGCGTAACCACATGATATTCAAAGATCTGTTGCGGTGGCTTTGTGTTAACTATGGAAGCGTGCAATCGTTGAGTATTTAACATGCACCATCAAGCACCACGATCTGTGGTTCTTTTTCTGGCTGATAAAGCACCTGACAAAAGTCTCCTTCTGGCGAATAGGTGTAGTTTTCGGTGTCGAAAGAGATGGCGGCTACTCTTTCTGCATTGCTGCCAGAGTCTACTTCTTTGTTGATGACATGAAGCTCTGTTGCGTCGATATTGAGCAGTCTTCTTAGTGAGTCAACATAGGCGATTGGGTAACCATGACAAACGTAGTAGGTCTCAATCTCCGTCTTTTCAACATAGTTGCACTCATCCTCAACGCCAGCAATCGCTGACTTCGCGTAGATCATATCGATACCCGTGCGAAGGTTACCAGCCACATCATGTATTTTACTCGCCCGAGCACTTCCTTGAACGTCTAAGAACTTGACCATAGCTGTCGCCGAAACGATCGCTAAAATTAATACAGAGATGATGAGTTCTAAAAGAGTGAAGCCGTTTTGTCTGTTCATGGTTACCGATTATTTGCTCTGCTAAAGGGACGGAATGAGGGTAATCTAAATACCAAAGTCATTACAGTTAGTGGGTATAATGGTTTGGTGTTTTATTGTGTGATTTTCTAAGTAATTTTTTTTATAAACAATAGCTTAATTATTTCCTCTTACTGTTAAACGCTATGTAAGCATACGTAAGCGTACACACCCACAGCAGCCGATTGTTTAGGAAGCATTCAAACGACTTAATTTATTGATAAATAAGTCTTTAATTGTAGGATTGTCGACCATTCAAAAACTGACTTTCGACTTCATTTGAGGGAATTGGTTTACTAAATAAAAATCCCTGAAGATACTGGTATCCACAATCGATTAAGAACGCTTTTTGCGTTTCGGTTTCGACACCTTCAGCAACCACTTTTAGCCCCAATTTTTCACAGATAGCATGGGTGGCTTGGACAATCGCTTTGCTCCCTTTGTGTGAACCGTGGACGAAGCTTTTATCGAGTTTCACGGTGCTAATCGGTAAGTCATGCAACATCGACAGTGACGAGTAGCCTGTGCCAAAGTCATCAAGGTGAAGCTCTACGCCCAATTTAGAAATATCGCTTAACGCTTGCCTGACTTCACCATGCTTGAAGATCATGGAAGATTCGGTGATCTCAAGGGCGATGCTTTGAGGTTGGATATTGTAGAAGTTCAACATTGCTAATAGCTGCTCGGCAAAGGTCGCGTGCATCTGAATACTCGAAATATTGATACTCATCATCAACTCACTATCAAACTCACGTTGCCATATCGATAGCTGTTTGAGTGCAGAGTTCAGAACCCATTTCCCGAGCGGTACAATCTGCCCCGTCTCCTCCGCTAAGCTAATAAACTCATCAGGGCCTATGTTACCTAGCTCTTTGTCTGACCATCGAAGCAAGGCTTCAAACCCTTTCACCTTGTCGCTGTTGGTGTTCATGATCGGTTGATAGTGAAGGTTGAGATCGTCGTTTTCTATGGCGCGTGCCAGTCGATGGCGGATCTCTACTTTGCGATGCAGGGTTTGTGCTAAGTCTGGGGTAAACGTTTGGAAGCGGTTTCGACCATTCGCTTTTGCAAGATGCATCGCCATACCCGCTTGCTTTAGCAATGTTTCTTGGTCAACCGCGTTATCAGGGAAATGCGCGGTACCTATGCTGCAACCGACAGATAAACTGCCGATGCCTCTGATATGGAAACTTCGGTTTAAGGCATCAATGATGCGAGAGCAAAGTAGTGGGATATTTTGATTTCGGCAGGTGTGGGCAATCACAATGAATCCGTCGCCACCAAATCGCCCTATCATGCATTTCTCATCAACCAACTGTTTAAGGCGTTCACCAACCTGTTTGAGTAGTTGGTCTCCGACAGTGTGCCCATAAGTGTCATTAACTAATTTGAAGCCATCAAGGTCGACAAACATCAATTCAAACGGTGAGCGATAGGCAATGCTGGTTTCTAGAAGGTTGCTGATCCCACGGCGATTATAAAGCTCCGTTAAACAGTCGTGTTCTGCGTTGTATCTGGCTTTTATCAGCTTCTCTTTTTGCTTTGTTGTACAGGTTAGGTTTAGCAGCAGTTCGCTTTTATCAAAGAGCCACTTTCCTTGCACATCAAAATGGTGTGCTCTGAAGGAGGAAACCTTGATAAACCAAGGCGCACCGGTTGTTGGTTCTCTATTCTGTAAACGTGTATGTACAAAAGTGATTACTATGTTTTGCGTACGGTAAATGTAGGGCTCTGATTCCAACATTGATGATCTATGACCAGTATATATACTGCCTTCGCTTTTAATAAATACTGGTGATAGGAATGTCGAAAACCAAAGTGCTCATTGTTGAAGATGACCAAGAGATAGCTCGTCTAACGACGCTTTACCTCGAAGCTGAAGGTTACAATGTTAGCGTTGTTCATGAAGGGAACTTGGCACTTGAAGCGATCCGTAGTATTGAACCTGATTTAGTGCTGTTGGACTTGATGCTTCCAGGGATGAGCGGCGCGCAAATTTGCCGTCAAGCCCGTGAGTTTTACAATGGAATGATTTTAGTGCTAACGGCTTCCGCCGATGAAATGAGCGAGGTCAGCTTGTTTAAATTTGGTGCGGACGATTACGTTGCCAAACCGATTCGTGGCCATGCCTTGTTAGCGCGAATTGAAGCGTTATTGCGTCGAGCGACTCCCGTAAAAACTGCGCAAGAAACTACGGCTGAAAAACAGTGCGATATTGTAATCAACAGCTCTGCTCAAAGTGCCACGCTCTACGGCCAAAACCTCAAGCTTACTTCTGCTGAATTTGAAATCTTAAACCTTCTCGTTAATAACATCTGTCAGGTCGTGACTCGAGACCAGTGCTGTCAGTTATTTAGAGGGATAGATTACGCGTTCAACGACCGCTCGATTGATATGCGCGTGTCTGGGTTACGCCGAAAGCTGCGCATTCACGCAAAAGACAAACAGTTGATTCGTACGGTTCGCAACAAGGGGTACATGCTGGTTGCGTAAGTTCATTGCTACGAAGCTTCGCTCGGTTTCGATGTTTGCTCGCTTATACCTTGGGATTGTGACTGGGATGTCGGCAACGATATTTTTGTTCTTGAACCTTGGTGAGGGGTACATGCGACGCACCGAGATCGAAACCTTCCTCAATGATGGCATCTACTTTGCGGAGCAGTATGTTCGTCAACACAATCAAGAAAACTCACTCTATAAAGAGCTCGATAGAACAGGCTACCAACAATTTTATATCTTCAATTTACGCCTGTTGGAGAATTGGTCGGGCGAGGCGCCTTGCCAACAATGTGAGTTATACACAACCTTAAACGGTGTGCCGATATATCTAAGTGATGACAACCTTTATTCGACCGTGTTTCAGCTACCAAACTCTAAATTCAGTTTTGGGTTCAGTGAGGTAGGGGACTTTTTCTCTCCTGACATTGAATGGTACGAAGACTCAGAACGACACTTTTTGTTAGGGCTGTTGTTGGCTGTGATTGTGGCGATTGGAGCAAGTGTTTACTTACCTGTGAGGCGTTTTCAAGAAAGAATAGAGTTGCTCGTCGAGAAGCAGAAACAGTTTGGTAAGGGCAAGCTTAGTACTCGATCTGACATGGACGACATCCATCCTGTTTCTGATTTGGCCAGCAGTTTTAACTTCATGGCTGAAGAGATCGAAAGCAAAGTAAAACAAAGTCATATTTTCGCTCAAGCTATCCCACACGAAGTACGAACTCCGCTAAGTCGTATTCAACTGGCGACCGATATCCTAAGAAGGGGAGCCCCCGATAATCATCAGGTTCTTTTCGATGACATTGATACCTACATTGAGGATATCAACGAGCTCACGTCAGAAATCATCATGCTGTCGAAGTTGAATGTCATGGATAACTCTTTCTTTGAGCTCGTTAAAGTGACCTCCGATCTTCGTGAGTATTGCCTAGACCGAATTCGTTACTCGAAACTAGACAATGCCACCTTTGAATCTAAGGTACAGCTAGAGTGCAAGATTAAGTGTGATTGCTCAATGGCACGCTTGGTGTTCGATAACGTTCTCAAGAATGCGGGTAATTACACACAAGACAAAGTGTGGATGACGCTGGATGAGAACTCAGAAAACTGGCTGGTGGTGATTGAAGACAATGGTTCTGGAATACCAGAGAATAGGCGTGATGAGGTATTCCTTCCGTTCTCTCGACTAGACTCAAGCAGAACGTCGACCAACGGTGGATTGGGGTTGGGCCTCGCGATTGCTCTATCGGCGGCTAAAAAACTTTCTTGGGATATCAAAATCGACGACAGCAACCATGGTGGTGCCAAGTTCAGTATCGTGATTCCTAAGATCGCATAAGCTGTAGCTTTAAGAACTCTTCAGGCTCGTCAAATAACAAAGCCACGGACTAATACCGTGGCTTTTTCATATTCCGATTTACAAGCTAGTGACTTCTTAGTACTACTGCTTAGAGCTTAGAGCTTAG
>NZ_JBFROW010000033.1:22164-206795 GCF_041471665.1 Vibrio sp. 10N.261.51.F11
TAGAGCTTAGAGCTTAGAGCGATGAAGTCCATAAATAGCGTGGTCTACGATGCGGCCATTCAAGTTCTCGTTACGAGTTATAATACCTTCTAACGTGAAATGTAAGCGCTCACAAACCTTGCGGCTGCTTTGGTTACCGGTTGCGGCTGATATCTCTACCTTTTCCATATCTAACTCATTGAAAGCAATATCAATCAGCTTCTGGACAACGCGCGTCACAATCCCCTTTCCTTGGTATGTCTCAGATAACCAATAACCTATCGTCACCTTTTGCTTATCATGATCAATAGTATTGAAACTGCAGTTACCGACGACCTTGTCTTGATACACGATCGCACAGGTCATGCTTTTCCCTTCCGCATAATCGTGTAGCGAGCGTTGGATGAAGATCCTAAAGTCTTGCTCGGTTTTACAATGTGGCGGCCACACGAGCCATTGACTTAGGTACTCATTCTGGCTTTGTGAGATTTCCGCGTAGTGAGAAGCGAAGCTCTCTTCAACCAATGCGATGGAGAGTTCGTTGTCGATAACCGTTTTAAACATGTCTTTCCTTTTCTTATGGCTGCTTATTTAAGCGAATCTTAGTCGGCAGGCTATAATGTCGCATGATTTTTAATATGCAACCATTTGTAGTACGGATTTTTCGTGATACGTTGGTTCTATCACGAAACTCATTAAACCTTACAATAGTTGTGTATATAATCATTAGCTATGCATTAGTATTAGCGGCCTAAATATATAAAAAATATAAAAATGCTAGGCTTAAATAATGAATCAACATTGCCAGGACGTGACCGTGGACCTAAGGAAGGCTCTATTCGGTATTGCTAAGGCGCTTGATAACGTCGGTTTCGAAAGTAAAAATCATGGACAGAGAGTGGGCTATATCGCGTATCGATGTGCTCTGAGTGTGGGGTGGGAAGAAGAGCAAGCGCAGCTCGCGTTTTCGTTAGGCTTGATTCACGACTGTGGTGTCTCGCAAATTGATGAACAGCTCAGTTTAACGTCTGGGTTTGTACCTGACTCAAGCTATCACCATTGTCAAAAGGGCTACCAAATCTTAAAAGAGTGCCCAGTTCTTTCTATATTTGCTAAGCCGGTTCTTTATCACCATACTCCGTGGTCTGAGCTAAGGGCTATTCATATCAGCGAGTTAGAAAGAGAACTAGCTGCCATCGTGATGCTTGCCGATAGAGTCGATTATCTATACGGCATAACCTCTTCTGATCGTTATGGAAACCTAACACCAGATGGCAAAGCGAGCATCATTGAACGTTTGACTGAACAAGCGGATGAGATGTTCGAAACCAACCTTGTGCAACACATGTGCGAGTTGGTTGATTTGGATGACTTCTGGTTTTCTATGGAGATTCCATACATCGAGAACATGAGGGATAACTTTGAACCTGTGCCATTTTTCTCCCAGCAAATGTCGCTGGATGAGACGGTGGCCTTTGCCGAGTTTATCGCCAATGTTGTTGATACCAAAAGTTCGTTTACCTTTAAGCACTCTTTAAAGGTTGGGCAGCTTTCAGAATACCTCGCCAAACAACTGGGTTATTCCTACACCACTCAGCGCAAACTCTATTTAGCAGGTTTGGTTCATGATATCGGTAAACTGCAAACCCCTAATGACATTCTGCATAAGCCGGATTTACTCACTGAAGAAGAGTATTGCTGTATTAAACGCCATGCAACGGACACTCGATTCGCATTGCAGGAGTTGTTCAGTTCACCTCAGGTTTGTCAGTGGGCATCTAATCACCATGAAAGGTTAGATGGTTCGGGTTACCCAATGGGAAAAACGGCGGAAGAGTTGGATCAACCCAGTCGAATTGTTGCTGTGGTGGATGTGTTTCAAGCGCTAACTCAGTCTCGACCTTATCGTGGAGGCATGACGTTAGAAGAGACTCTCGCTATTTTGAGGGACCACGTTGATAACTTTAAGTTGGATCGAGAAGTGTTTGAGTGCCTTAATAAACACGCGCAATATTGCTTTGAATTATCGACAGACAAACGAATGTACGCGTTTTAACGCCACTGAATGCTTTCTAGGTGTGATGCCTTAACTCATACTCGGTCGAAATGACTAAACACCAGAAACAGAAAAGCGATAGCCGAGGCTATCGCTTTTTTTAATGGGGGCTTATCAGGATTTTTAGATCGAGATTAGTATCGCTTTAAGATCTCGATGATCGCTTGCTCAGTTTCCGCTGCGATGATGGCATCAATGTCATTATCATTTTGGAACAACTCTGATAGCGCCATAATCGTGTGGATGTGGCTGTCTGAGTCCATTGCCGCCAGAGTAATTGAAAGATAAACGTCACCGTTGTCTTCCGACTCTAAATCAACACCCTTCTTGAATACTGTCACTTGCAGTGATGCTTCGTTCACACCATCCTCAGGACGAGCATGAGGCATCGCAATTTTTGGTGCTAGAACATAGTACGCGCCGATGTCCTTGTGCTTTTGCTTGATAGCTTCAACATAGCTTGCTTCGATTTTGTTGCTCGCTAGCAGTGTTGAACAAGTCACATCAATCGCCGCATCAACCGTTAGGTTTTCTTCAGAGTTGATGATAACGCCTTGGTTACCAATTAAATCGAATAAGCTCATGAAACAATCCACCCTAGGATAAGACCAACAACACCGAAGTCGAAGTCAGCAAACGTTGTCGCTTCAAGACCAAGGCCACCCAGTACTGGAAGCAGTAGCATTGGTAGGAAAGAGATACACAGACCTTGCGAGAACGAACCTAGAATTGCACCGCGTAGACCGCCTGTCGCATTACCGTAAACGCCTGCTGCACCACCTACGAAGAAGTGTGGAACGACGCCAGCTACAATGATTGTCCAGCCAAGCGCGCCTTGAACTGCCATTGCTAGTAGGCCAGCAGCGAAAGAACAAAGGAAACCGATAAGTACCGCGTTTGGTGCTACAGGGAATACCATAGGGCAGTCTAGAGCAGGTTTTGCGCCCGGTACTAGCTTGTCAGAGATACCTTTGAATGCAGGAACAATTTCAGCAATCAGCATCTTCACACCTTGCAGTACGATGTAAACACCACCGGCAAACACAAGAGATTGCATGAAGGTGAATACTACCCAGTTTTGACCGCCTGATACTGTTTCAACAAAGTCACCGCCAGCAACAATTGAGGCAAACATAAAGAAGATAGCCATTGTTGTTGCTACAGCAACTGGCGTATCACGCAGGAACATTAGGCTTTTAGGTACGTTGATGTCTTCTGTTGATTTTGAAGTGTCACCAAACTTGCTACCAATGTAACCCGATACTAAGTATGAGAACGTTGAGAAGTGACCCATCGCCAACTGATCAGTACCCATCACTTTCTCTGTGTATTTTTGAGCAAGTGCAGGCATGATAACCATCAGTGAACCCACAATGATCGAGCCGATTGCAACGAGAGCAGTGCCTTCGATGTTAGCTGTAGACAGGATTACCGCTACCAGCATAGACATGAACATTGTGTGGTGACCCGTTAAGAAAATATATTTTAAAGGTGTTAAACGAGCCAATAAAATATTCACAACGAATGCGAAGAACATAATTAGAGCCATTTCATAACCGAATGCTTCTTGCGCTAGTGCAACAATTGCTTCGTTATTTGGAATAACACCACTTACGCCGAATGCTTCAGTAAATACAACTGAGAAGTTATTTAGTGCGCCAACAAGAGCGCCAGCACCAAAACCTAAAATTAGGAAACCCATTACGGTTTTAATTGTGCCTTTTAGAATGGTAGAAACATCTGCTTTTTGTGCAACCAGGCCAATAAAAGCAATTAAACCTACCATGATCGCCGGCTCTTTTAATAAGCCGAGCATGAACTCGAAAAAGTTTTGCATAATTTTGACCTTACATGAAAGTTTTTAGTTGTTCTTCAATAGATGCTTTGTCAAAAATATTTTTAAGGCTGATGATATTCTCTTTACCAGCGTCTTTTAGTTGGTTTGCAACGTCTGTTGCTGCAACCCAAATATCCGCATTGCTTGATGCTGCAGATGATAGATCTTCGTGATCAACTTCTGCTTCGAAACCGATTTTTTTAGCGACTTCTTTTACTGCCATTTCCATCATTAGAGAAGTACCAAGGCCGTTACCGCAAACTACAAGAATCTTTTTCATAATATTTGTCTCAATTGGATTTTAGGGTTGAGAAACTTCGTTCTCTTATTGTGTGAGAGCATAGTAATGGAAGTATTCAGATTTCAATAAGATCCCCATCACAAAACTAAAATGAGATTGTGATGGAGATCTCGTTAATTTGTGGTAAAGATCCAGAGTGAGACTTTGATCAAATTTAACTTTTCACTCGAATATGCAACGTCTTTTATTTAGAAAGGGAGGAGGATCTTTATTTGGATATTAGAATATGAATCTTGAAAGGTTTAGCTAAGACAAAATATTGAATTAATCGTATCGGCCGTAATCGGTAAGCATTTTCTTAAGCATGCTATTAACGTCTTTAGTCTTTTTACTTCTTTTAGTTAGCTGGCTTAGAGAGGTTGGTTTTGATGCTTCAAGTTTATCTTCATCAATATCTTCAACTTTGTCTTTCATTTTTTGTACTGCTGGCAATAGCATTCTAATTTCTTCATTATCAGCATTTGTTAACACGACAATATTTTCAGACTCAACTTGAGTAATGGTTAATATTCCGTGTTTAACCGATTCAACCTGTTCGCCAATCATAATTGACTCAGGAGCAACCGAACGATCAGTTAGCTGACCTGTACGTAATTTAGCCGCACTGATAGCTCGAATATTTCCGGTGTTTTCAAACGCGACGATAACAGTATGAGTATTATAATATTCAACTACTGTCACATAACCGTGTCTATTTGTTTTGAATTTAGCTCCAATGTTCATATCGTGCGGAGCTTCCATTTTCTTCACGTGTTTCCTCTCTTAGTCTCAAAGGCTGTTATATCTAATCAGCTCTATTGGTATTTTATAGATAATTATTTGGTGAGGTCATACAAAGTATATACGCATCTAAACTTAAGATGAATCTTGAAGTCTCGGGAAATGAGGCAGAGCACAGAAAAGTAGTAAGAATCACACAGAATTAACCGAGTGATTACGCTCACACACTTAAAGACTTAACATTACAAATTCAACTCCCTACAGATTGTTTACAGTTTTGAAGCTCGAAAACGACGACAAACAATACATTTTGCTTAATCCTTGATCGCGCGATCGTTTGCGTTAAAAAATGTGATGAAAGTCTCACTTAACTGTTTATACTTCTCTTCCGGTTTTAAGCCGGTGCTTAGCCAATACAAGCCGTCACATGGATATGTGAATGACCCCACGGACCGGACCAGCTACGTTCCACTGCTTGTATAAGGTGATTTTTTACATGAACAACTCGTTGTTACATTCGCTAACCCTGTTAGCTCCTTCATCGCGTAGCGTTTTGCTTGCGGTTCTTTGTCCTGTTCCTTTGATGTCATTTGCTTGGCTCATGTTCACTCTTTAAGGATTACTAGGACACATTATGAATATTCTATTTGGTTTTGTCGGTGTTCTTGCACTGATTGCTTGCGCGTACCTGTTATCTGAAAGTCGTTCTTCAATTAACTGGAAAACGGTCTCTCGTGCACTATTACTTCAAATCGGTTTTGCAGCCTTAGTATTGTATTTCCCTTGGGGACAACTGGCGTTAACAAGCCTAAGCAATGGCGTTTCGAGTTTGCTTGGTTTTGCAGACGTTGGTATCGCTTTCCTATTTGGTGATCTGGCTACTGAAGGTTTCATTTTCGCGATTCGCGTACTTCCAATCATTATCTTCTTCAGTGCTTTGATCTCTGCGCTCTATTATTTAGGCGTTATGCAGAAAGTGATTCAAATCTTGGGCGGAGCGGTGCAAAAACTGCTGGGTACAAGTAAAGCTGAATCTCTGGTTGCTACAGGTAATATCTTCCTTTCTCAGGGTGAGTCTCCTCTTCTTATTCGTCCCTTTTTAAAGTCTATGACTCGTTCGGAACTGTTTGCTGTAATGGCAGGTGGTATGGCGTCGGTAGCGGGTAGTGTACTTGGTGGTTATGCTGGCCTTGGTGTTGAGCTTAAATACCTTATCGCTGCAAGCTTTATGGCGGCTCCGGGCAGTCTGTTAATGGCGAAGATCATTGTTCCTGAGCGCAGCACACCAAGTGATTACGACCACATTGAGCTAGATAAAGCTGACCAAAGCAACGTGATTGATGCATTGGCAAGCGGCGCGATGAACGGTATGAAGGTTGCGGTAGCGGTTGGTACTATGTTGGTTGCATTCGTGAGTGTGATTGCGATGGTCAACACTGGCCTAGAAAGCCTAGGTGAAACGTTCGGTTTTGCGGGCATTACGCTGCAAGCTATCTTCGGTTACCTGTTCTCGCCTCTTGCATGGCTGATCGGTATCCCGAGTGATGAAGTATTGATGGCAGGTTCTTACATCGGTCAGAAGATCGTTATGAACGAGTTTGTTGCTTTTATCGACTTCGTTGAGAACAAAGCTCTGTTATCTGAACACAGCCAAGTGATCGTGACTTTTGCTCTATGTGGCTTTGCTAACATTGGTTCTATCGCGATTCAGTTAGGTTCAATCGGTGTTATGGCACCAGAGCGCCGTGCTGAAGTTGCAAACTTAGGTTTGAAGGCTGTAGCTGCTGGTACGCTAGCAAACCTAATGAGTGCATGCTTAGCGGGTATTTTCATCTTGCTTTAAGCTAGATTCAGTTAAAGCGGACACCTTGCTTACGGAGTTAACGTAAGGAGGGTGTCCGCTTTTTTGTGCCTGTTAATCAGGCGAAATCGGGTTTTGGCCGTCGACTGTGATTTGTCTATAGTGAGTAAAAGCTCACTCGGAAGAGTAATAGAGCCAGTTCCTTTTATCCGATATACTTGAATATCATCAGGTTGCGATTAATAACATTCGGCTTCGATTAAGAACATTCGATTTCGATTGAGAATATTCGGTTCCGACTAAGCATATCCGCTTTCGATTAGGAACAATGGCAACCAAGCTAAATTAATCAAGGGTCTCTCCATGAACATTCGCGTTCTCATCGGTCTTATTGTTACCTTCATTGGCTTGTTTTCGATGGTTTACCTAATTGCTGGCGGCGCTCAGTTTCCTATCTACCAGTGGCCAAAAGAGGCTTATCTCGGTTTGGTGTTCAGCGTCGTGTGGGGGGCTGGTGTTGCAGCGTCTGTAGCGTATTTCTTCTCGGCATTGGTGTTTGTCACTGTCGCCGTGGTTTGCTATGCGATCGGTTATAAAATCGGTGGGCTCTTTTCTTCAAGTTCTAAAGTTTAATCTTATCAAGGTGTGCTGATGTTCATTGAAGTAGGACTGATTTGAATGCACTGGCTCGATCGTTGGAAGGTGTATCGCTATCATCGGAAACAAACTAACCGCTCGAATGGCGACAAGGCTAAAGCTTTAGGTTGGACTAGCGAAGAGAGTCAATTGTGTCGCTTTGAAGTAATCGCTCGTGCGGCGGACTTCGAAAAGAAGAGTGTTTTAGATTTGGGTTGCGGCTATGGCGAGCTGTTTGAACTGCTCGACAGCATCTATCGTATTCAATCTTATACCGGCGTTGACCAACACGCAGGCTTTCTTAAGAAGGCGAAGCAAAACTACACAGAAGATCGTTGTCAGTTTTTGGCGGGTGATATGAGCAAAATGAACCTTGAGGCGCACGACATTGTCATCGCTAGTGGTTCACTGAACTACATCTCTCGTGATTCTGATTATCTGACAAACATGATTACTCGCATGTATGAACTGGCGAATCAGACGGTGATTTTTAATCTTCTCAACTCAAGCCAGTATCCTTCGCGTAATACCTTGATGAGTTATCACCCTCAAGGTGTCTATCGTTTCTGTAAAACGCTCTGCGATGATGTCTCTTTAACGGAGGGCTACGCAGAAGGGGATTTTACGATAGTGATGAACAAAGCCGTGTCAGGAGCTTGATGTCGTCTTTGTTTTTATCTTTACGCAGGTTTTGATATTAACAACTTTTGATACGAGTACTGACGTAGTAAACAGCAAAAAGCCGCAGCCTTGAAAGGTATGAGGCTTTTTGGGTTCTATGATGAACCTAGGCTAGGTATGTTGCTAGTTCTTCGGTGGTTGGTTTTTAATGAGTCCGTAAGGGATGTTAGTAAACACCTTAGGGTTGCCTTCATAAGTCGGCGCTTCATTCACTTGCTGCCAATCGAGTAGCATGATTGCTAATACGTTGCGGTGTTCACCGTACTCAAGGTCAAAATCGCCAGTAATTGAAGGGACCATGCCTTGTTTCTCATCGATTGAAGCTTGAATCGCGAGTCGAGTTTTCTCTAGAACTGGGTCATCTTCTAAACCTGCCAATAAGAAGGTTAATCCAACCTCAGCAATCACATCTTCTTTCGCACGCAGCAGAATCGTATCGATGTTTTCTCTAAAGTAATCGTAGATCCATTGATGGTCTTGTTCGCTTACTTGATGTTGGTAATATTCTGAGTCGCCGAAGATGACGTGTGTCATACCATAGATCTTATTGCCGAATTGCTGGCTTGAGAGTTTTTTGTCTTTATCGTCTGGATACGCTTTTTTGAAGGTATCGACAAACTCATCAACGACATCCTGCTCACCCAGTTGGCGCAACCAGTAAACCTGATTCGCTAATTGAGCGGCCCACGCTTTCACCATGTCTTCATTGGTCACGTATCGTGAGAAGTCATAGCGACGAATGATTTCGCGTAGCTTGGCATCGTTCTTGTGTTCTAAACCGTATTCGTTAGCACGAGCCATAGAGCCTAGAAGGTCAACACCAAGGTAAAGGTATTCAGGCATGTGCTTGGTGATGTTGTAGCGTCGAATACTGCGCTCATCGTTATCACCAATATAAGATGCAACTCGCTTCTCTGAGTAGAGTACGATTTGTTCCATGGTTTGAACGTCATTCGACAGGGTGCTGAGCTTGCTTGCCACTCGAGCCATGTCGCTCCACACCGCCGCTGAATACTTATCGTCTAATGTTTGACGATACATGCGCAGCCCGTAGTGACCTTCTTTGAATGCAGGCAGGGTGTAAAGCTGGCTTTCGTAGGTGGTGCGAATTAGGTCTGCAGATTGCTTGAAAGATTGTTCTTGAGAATTGAGCGAATCTGCTTGGGATTGAACGTTCACTGCGGTTGGCGCTTGAACGTTTTCTTGTGCGTGAACGGCAACCGAGGCTGATAGCAATGTACACAGTGTGATAGTTTTTAACTTCATGTCGTGAGGTACCAAGCTGATTATTAGTCTATGTAAAATAACATTGATGAATCCTTCAATGTAAGCGTTGAGTCAATACAATGTAAGCTTTATAAGGTTCACTAACCCTTTTTGATTAAACCATTCGTTTAGTAAAGAAGTTTGAAGTGATGGATCACTCAATATTTGATAGATAGTCGACGTCAGTATGGATTTTTAATGACTTAGCGGCATACTGGGGCAATAAGCCAGAAATGAGCCGTTATAAGGCAGTATATAGAACAATAGTGTTAGAGGTTCGTAAATGCCAAGTGGTTCTAGCAAGCAGTGGTCTGCCAGAGTAGTATCTTTTCTTTTTTTCCTTGCGATAGTAAGCGCAATTGAGTTCTTTCATGCCAAGCAATTAACTTTTCTTAAAAACGAATCGTATTCAGAGGCAAAAAAGCAACTATCCATTATTCGTTCTCGGATTGAAGCCGCGATCGTGTCAGATATGTATATCCTCAATAATTTCTCGACCTTAGTGACCATCAACCCCGATGGTGAGGTGAAAAATTGGGATAAGATTGCTGAGAATATCATTCAAGATGGCTTCCATATTCGACTTATCGGACTCGCCAAAGACGACATTCTAAACTTTGTTTACCCGATGGAAGGTAATGAGCAGATTCTCGGTATTAATTATCGTGATCACCCAAATCAATGGGAGTCTGTTGAGATAGCCCGTAATCTTGGCAACACCTTTATTGCCGGTCCTTTTGAGCTGTTTCAAGGTGGACAAGCCCTCATTGCACGCACTCCGATCTTCCGAGATCCGCCTTTTAATCAAGATTATTGGGGTGTCTCCAGTGCTGTTATCGGTTTAGATGAGCTGTTTGAAGATGTTGGAATCGGCAAGATCGAGAACAAGTATGAATTAGCAATTCGTGGTGCAAACAGTTCAGGGAAAGATGGCGCTGTCTTTTATGGTACTCAGGATGTGTTCGATAATGCGTTCGCCACTGAACAGGTGAGTTTCCCATACGGGGGTTGGTACCTTGCTCTCTCCGGTAACGAACATGTATTGATGGATGAGCCTTGGTATCGAATCCAAGCGGTAAGGCTGGTAGGCTACTCCATTATATTAGTGTTGGCGTTTGCCTTCTTTACTATTTATCGTCTGTACCGGATTGCAGATAGCCGCTCTATGCATGATGAGCTAACGATGTTACCGAATCGTCGATACTTCATGTATAGCCTCAAACAGGCCTTCAAAACCACTCAAAAACAGAGAGCGAGAACCTTTGCCGTTGTAAATATCGACCTCGATGGGTTTAAAGCAATCAACGACACTTATGGTCACGCGGCAGGCGATCAGGTATTGATTGAGTGTGCTAACCGCATCAGAAGTGAGCTGCGTGTTTCAGATATCGTCGCAAGGATAGGCGGTGATGAGTTCTTGGTCTTGTTGCCACGCATTATCGATGATCAACACGTATCGTCGATCGTGACTAAACTACGAAAGGCGATATGCTCGGCACCAGTTGTGTACGACGCGCACTCTATTTATCTCAGAATCAGTGTGGGTTGGGTTATTCACAATAACAACTACAATGATGTCGATGCGCTCTTAAAAGCCGCTGATGAAAAAATGTACGAACAGAAGCGACAAGTTATCTAGGTTGAATTTTAGCTGCGATTAGAATTTAGTTGCTGAATGGGGGGAAAAGCCTCAGAATACCGCGCTTTGCTCCGTATCAATGTATTTGATGAGCAAAAGCTGAAGCAACGCACTTTTTAACGTGTTGCTCATACTAAATGTTATTCAACTGAGAAAATAATCTATGAGTTTTACCTCCCTTGGCCTTTCTGAACCGATCCTTAAAGCTATTGAAGCACAAGGTTACGATAAGCCATCACCAATACAAGAGAAAGCCGTGCCAGCTGTCCTAACGGGCAAAGATGTTATGGCCGCTGCTCAAACAGGTACAGGTAAAACTGCAGGCTTCACGCTACCTATTCTTGAAATGTTATCGAAAGGTACTCGCGTACGTCAGAACCAAGTTCGTGCGCTCGTGCTAACGCCAACTCGTGAGCTTGCTGCGCAAGTGAATGGCAGCGTAGTGAAGTACGGTATTAACTTACCGCTGACTTCGACGGTAGTGTTTGGTGGTGTGAAGATTAACCCTCAGATGCAAAAACTGCGTAAAGGTAGTGACGTGTTGGTGGCAACACCTGGTCGTCTACTTGACCTATACAACCAAAATGCAGTGCGTTTTGACCAACTAGAAATCCTAGTGCTAGATGAAGCGGACCGCATGCTAGACATGGGTTTCATCCGCGATATTCGTAAGATCTTAGCTTTCTTGCCTAAGAAGCGTCAGAACCTACTGTTCTCAGCGACGTTCTCTGATGATATCCGCAGCTTAGCGAAAGGCTTAGTGAACAATCCTGTTGAGATTTCAGTAAGCCCTGCAAACTCGACGGCAAAAACGGTTGAGCAAAGCATCTACCCAGTAGACAAAAAGAAAAAGAGCGCAATGCTAGCGAAGCTAATCAAAGATAACGATTGGCAACAAGTGTTGGTGTTCAGCAAGACGAAACACGGTGCGAACAAGCTTGCTCGCTTCCTTGAAGAGCAAGACATCACTGCTGCACCTATCCATGGTAACAAGAGCCAAGGTGCACGTACTAAAGCCTTAGAGAACTTCAAAACAGGTAAGGTACGAGTACTTGTTGCAACTGATATCGCCGCTCGTGGTATCGATATCCCGCAACTGCCTCAAGTAGTTAACTTCGATCTTCCTCATGTATCAGAAGACTATGTACACCGTATCGGTCGTACTGGCCGTGCAGGTGAAGTAGGTAAAGCGATTTCATTGGTTTGTGCTGATGAAGTGGGTGAGCTGTTCGGTATTGAACGCCTGATTCAACAAGTGCTAGAGCGTCGTGAACTGGAAGGTTTCTCTCCTGTAAATAAGTTACCTGAGTCTCGGTTGGATTCACGTCCAATCAAGCCTAAGAAACCGAAGAAAGCAAAACAGCCACGTGAACATGCTGATGGTCAACGCTCTGGTGATAACGCTCGCGGGCACAAGCCAGCAGGTAAGAACAAGCGTCATGTAGCTGGTAATGGTTCGGCTCCAAAGCGTAAGCCGACATCTGGTAAGAAACCTGCTGAAAACAACTCAGCTGCGACAACTGAAGATAAATCAGTAAGAAACAACGGCAGCAACTTTAAACGCGGTAGTGCGGGCAATAAACCTGCTGCAAATAACGCAGGTGCTCAGAACACTCTGAGCAAACCAAGCGGTTCGGGTAAATCTAGCGGTACTGGTAAGCCAAACAACGCGGGTAAACCTGCAGGCAAACCTAAGAAGTCTGGTTACGGCGGTAGCTACGGCCCAAGCAAGTCGTCAAATAAGCCGACAAGCAACAAACCTTCTACAAACAAACCGTCTCGAAGCCGTTCTAAGCCAGCTCCTCAGAAGTAATCTTTTCTGAGATATTGAAAGAGCAACGAACATGAGTCGCTTTATAAAAAGGCGTCTCGTGGGTTAAGTTCTTTCTGTCATAGAAATCGAATAAGCGCGAATATTGAATCTCAATGTTCGCGTTTTTTTATGGGCGTTGTTTAGGGTGTTGTTTATGTTGAGTAACCGTATAGCTTGAGTAAGCTAGGGGAGGTTTATTGCTGTTTAAAGTGATTGAATCTAAGGGAAATATGACATTTTTGGGAAGGGTAATGAATCTTTAATTATTCATTAATAATAACATAATCACTAGCGTTTTTGTTGGATTTTGCAATTTGCAATTCCAGTTTGCAAAACAAACAAGGATATCCGGCCAATACGTGTCCAGATGCGTAGTAAATACGTGTTTTAAAAGTTGGCACGCATGCTGCATTAGTAATGGTGACCCTTCTTAAGCCGAGGGTCACCTAGCCAACTGACGTTGTTAGTGAACCTTTTTTGTTCACACAAAATATATGACCAATCACCCTTATTGTGATTGGTTTTTTTTTGCCTGAAATTTAGGTTCTATTTTTTGTTATTACTTTTTTACTCACCACACTTAGAGTAACAGCTTGGTTGGCGTGGGCATTCTCCACCTCTGGAGCAGATAAGCCTCGCCTCTGTCTCAATCCCACGTTCAATCCAATTTATATTTAGAATCTTGGCTATTGTCGTGAGATCTTTTTTGATGTTACGCGGAATTGCCACAGAGCCACCATTGTTAACGCATGACGCTTTAAGCTGCTCTGCTATGTCTCTTGAATTACCGCCTTGAGCATCAATCGCAGGGTTGAGATCTATACCAGCACACAACACACGATTGTTACCCGCAGGATCCGTCATATTGATGGATTCACAGCAGTAGATTCTTGGCTCATCACCCACGTTCAAAATGGAGATTTGAGCCGAGCTTCCCGCTCGAGGTTCTGATAATCGACGGAACACAGCCCAATGTTGACATGGGTCAGCGACCGTTCTCATATTTCCCCAAGGTAGCGGAATCCCGTTCCCGCGATATACCGCCTTGAGTTTCCCCGGCCCATAAGCATCAAAGTAGTGCCAGTGAGGGTAGGGCGATACTACAGTCATTCGACGCATCGCAACAGAGGGGGAAACCCCTGCTCTTTTGTGAACGTCGATTTCGTAACCAGTGCGGTCAAGTAGCTGCCTAAACGGGACTTTCGGGCACAGAAGTGCGCCAGCAAAGAAGCTGGATTCAAAGTCTCGCCATGCTTGAAGAATATCTTGGGAGTTGAGCTGTGAAGAGCCTGATACCTGGTTGTCGTCCCACGTGTTGTTGTTACCGACCGACAACACACTCTTTAGGCCTTCTTTGCTGTGCAGAATGCAATGACCGATATAAACCGAAAGGTCGTATTTCAGACGAGTTGGATACTCTTTAAGAATCTCGTTTAAGAAGATAGTACCGGGAGGCTCAAAGAAGGAGGTCACTAACTGCTTAGCGTTAATTCCGAGCTCATCGACGACGTCTTGCGGCGTGCGCGTCACCCAGCGGATGTTGATTCCTAGGCTTCTAGCGATGTCTATCAGGTCTTCTACGCTGAGGTTAAGACGTTTTAAGCCTACTTCTTCCGCAGCGCGCTCAAGGTCAGGGAAGTGGTTCTGGTTGCTCTCTTGGTGTGCTCGAATCAAGAGGTGCGCAAACTGGCGGCCTGAAATGCCCGTTTGTGACAGCATCTCAGGAATCGCAATTTGCAGGATGTCGTTTGAGAATAGGAAGCTCGGCTCGAGCGCCATGCCACTTATCCCACCACGATTCCCCTTATCAGGAGCAATGGCTTGTTGTTCAGATTCGTCGTCGAGGAACCACGTCGGATTCTTCTGAAAGACCTGTGCAATCACTTCCAGCATATCGATGCTCGGAACCCGCTTTCCACGTTCAATCATTGAAAGGTAAGAAACGGAAGGAGCACATTCTGGGTCGATTCTAATACAACGCGCAGACAGGTCTTCCATCGTTAAATGGTTACGTTTTCTTAGGTTACGTATTTTCGTACCTAGGAAATGTGACTGACGAACTAAACTTTTTGACAAGGCCATATTTGTAAAATTCACATTGTAAAATTTTTGTTGTGAAATTGTATGTAAAAAAGCGCTAATCTACAAACTAAGCAATTCACAAAATGACAAATAAATTAAACGTTAGTTTGGAATAATTGCTCTAGGACACATTTTTGCTGTAGAAATCGGTGGTTATCACCGGACTGGTCAAGAGGGAAAGACTATGAATATGCTTACATTCGATAAAACAGAAATCCAAAAACAATCAAAGCCATTTATCGCTGAAGCTGTCTTTGCCGTGGAGACAATCAATGCTAATCAGCAAACTGAAAAGCAAGTGAAAGCAAAGCAGCTGCTTGATCGACTATTCCCACTAGAGAATGGCTCACATCAAGACGTAACCAGCTACGTAGTCGATTACCGCCATATTATGGCTTACTTTAAAGACGGTCAGCACAGCGGTCTGAAGCACCCTAAGCAGTTTGTAGCGTACATGGGTGAGAAGAACGACCCAGACTCTATCTTGTTTCGAGATGGCAGTGGCAGCCACCTAGAGGTGATGTTTGGTTGCCACAAAGGGACAGGTTGTATTGAGCTAGTAGAAATTGATGATATTCAGTTGGAATCATGCACCACGTTTGGCCAATCACCAATGGAAGCAACAACCACAATGCGTGAAGAGACCATTGCAGCGATGCGCCACTGGATCAGTTTGATTCAAGGTGACGCAAAGGGTAAACCAAAGGCATGCAGTGAAGATAAAGAGTTCAGAGCAAAGAGTGGTGAAGACTACTGCTTGAATTATTGCTTCCAGATCTAACGGTGAATCCTAGTTAGCTAAAGTAATTTATACAACTAAAGAAAAAGCCCCGAAGATAATGTCTTTGGGGCTTTCTAGTCTCAATACGAGCCGACTAATATGTCGATAAGAGCATTGTTGGTGTGTTTTACAAAGGCATGACTCGGTTACGGCCAAGTGATTTCGCTTCATAAAGTAGCTTATCAGCACGTTCAATCAGCGATTGAGCTGATTCGCCGGGTTCAAGTTCAGCGACACCAAACGATGCAGTGATACTGCCGACTTGTTGACCACTGCGGCGATCTTTAATCGACAGCTTTTCTAGAGAGCGACGATTGGTATCAGCGAGTTGACGAGCAATACGCAAAGACTTGTTAGGCACAATCAGCGCGAACTCTTCACCACCAAATCGATAGGCAGAAATACCTTCACGGCAACTTAACTTCAGCTTGCGAGCGATCGCTTTAAGCACCATATCGCCAAACAAGTGGCCATAGGTGTCGTTGAAATTTTTAAAGTGGTCGATATCGAGAAGAATCAGACACAAAGATTGTTGTGCTTCACACAGGGTTTCTATGTCACGGTCGAAAGAGCGACGGTTATAGAGTGTGGTTGTACTATCGAAAAGCGCATCTTTCTGAACTTCTACTAACTGGGTTTTTAGCTTGGTGATCTCTGAGGTTGCAGAGTTTAGCTGAGAGTTTAAAAACTGAGTAGAGTGACGAATATGACGGGATTCAGACACCAGCTGTCGAACTAAGGACATGACTTCATCAATAGATAGGCTTTCATTATCAACACGAGCCAAGTCCTCGAAGCTTTTATCGATCATGTCAGAAAAAGCGGAGGTGTCGGTCAGGGTGTCATTCATTGAATTGGAAACTTCAGAAACTAACAGTTCCAAATTAGCGCGAAGGTCATTGATATTGGTTTCGGATTTGCTGGCAACATAATTGTTGTATAGCTGCTCACCAACGGCAGGAGGACAAATACCGTAGTGTTCTAAAACACCATCCATGTCTTGAGTCAGCTGGGGAATAGCGTTATCGACATAGGTGTACCAAAGTGCGTAATTTGCAGGTGTCGTTGACACCCTGTTCTTCATCATAAGAGGCACCGCTTTTTTTAGATTTGCGGTGGATTTCTGAAATTCGTCTTTGTTCATTATTTTTACTGCAGATACCAAAACAACTAAGCCACTTGCGAACAAGGTTAGCGGATTTCGAAGGTCTTTGCTTTAAAAATTATATGATTAGTGGATGAGGGTTGGATAAATGACTCATTTTTATTATGAATATCGATTGCGTATTCATAAGCGTAATCTAATGGATTGTTCTTTAACCATATTTGGGCTTATCAAACTTTCGGCGTAGCGTGAGTTAGTATCAAAAGATTGCTGAGAATTAAGTGTTGTCTAGGGAAGTGCATACAAAAAGTGACGTAAATTGATCGTTGAGCTTTAACTGAGAAAGTCTAGGTTGAGGACGCTTGGCTGGTGATTTGCATTTGTTCAGAGTTTACGGGGGAAAGCCTGTATCGAGAGGGGAAATGTTTATAAGCAGGCATAAAAAAGCGCCGATAAAAATCAGCGCTTTAAAATTCTTTTTAGCTATAAGAGCTAATTATTGAGCAACAACGTTTGCTGCTTGTAGGCCTTTTTGACCGTTTTCAACTTCGAAAGAAACCTTTTGGCCTTCTTTCAGAGTTTTGAAGCCTTCAGAAACGATTGCACGGAAGTGTACGAATACGTCAGCGCCGCCGTTGTCTTGAGAAATGAAACCGAAACCTTTCTCTTCGTTAAACCATTTTACAGTGCCAGTATTTGTGTTAGACATAATTTGTCCCTTATTCATAAATTTTCTAAGTTGTTGATTGCATTTAATGCAATGCGCTGATAATTGAATTATTTAATATTGCTAAGAAATAAGGAAAAACTACTTACAAAAACGGGTAACGATTTTACATGTCAATTTTTTACTATTCATCTAACTTAAATAACTCCGGCTAACAGAGCGAGAGCATGTTAACACAGTCTTTTGAGATGTACACGCATTGCTTAAGAAATTTGTGCTTTTTTTGTCATACCGTGCGAATGTACAAGATTTACACTGATTTAGTGATAGTTTTGTCGCTTCGTCCAACACAACAAAAGGAAGCATCTCAGCTTCCTTTTGATCATTAGTATAGACGATATTAACGCTTAAAGTTGATATCTTCAGTTTGATCTAAATTTATTTTTGTTTTCGCTGGTTGAGTCTCTGCAATCACCTTACCGTGGCGTATTGAGTACTGCACTGGTACTTGGCGGCGTACTGCATCAAAGCCATTGTCAGCAGGAAGAATCAGCAAGCTACCTGGCTTACCTTCTTCGATACCGAAGTTGTCTTGAATGTTCAATGTGCGAGCAGAGTTCTTGCTGATCAAATCAAGTGAGTTGTTGATTTGGTCGTAGCCCATAACCTGTGTTACATGCAGTCCCATGTGCAGAACTTGAAGCATGTTCGCTGTGCCCAGTGGGTACCATGGGTCAAACACATCATCGTGGCCAAAACAAACGTTGATGTCTGCTGCTAGCATCTCTTTAACGCGCGTTACACCGCGGCGTTTCGGGTAATCGTCGAAACGGCCCTGTAAGTGAATGTTCACTAGCGGGTTTGCCACGAAGTTGATACCTGACATCTTCAATAGACGGAACAGGCGAGATGTGTAAGCACCGTTGTACGAACCCATTGCAGTGGTGTGGCTAGCAGTTACTTTCTCGCCCATTTCAAACTTATGAGCAAGGGCTGCTAATGTTTCCACAAAGCGAGACTGTTCGTCGTCGATTTCATCACAGTGAACGTCGATCAGACAGTCGTACTTGCGTGCAAGCTCGAACACATAATGCAAAGATTCAACCCCGTATTCACGAGTGAATTCGAAGTGAGGGATAGCACCGATAACGTCAGCGCCGATCTTCACTGCTTCTTCAAGCAACTCTTTGCCGTTAGGGTATGAAAGAATACCTTCTTGAGGGAATGCAACGATCTGGATGTCGACCCACTCTTTCATCTCTTCACGAACTTCAACCATCGCTCTTAACGCAACGAGTGTTGGGTCAGACACATCAACGTGTGTACGAACGTGTTGAACACCGTTAGCTATCTGCCATTTCAGTGTTTGCTTGGCACGAGACTTTACGTCTTCGATTGATAGCAGTTCTTTGCGCTCAGCCCAACGCTCAATACCTTCAAACAAAGTGCCAGAGATGTTCCAGTTAGGCTCACCAGCAGTTTGAGTAGTATCTAGGTGGATGTGCGGTTCACAGAAAGGAGTAACTGCAATGCCACCTTCAGCATCAAGGATGTCGCCTTGATGATTGATTTGCGCGCCATTATCGAGAATGCGAGAAAATTGACCATTTTCAATCAGAATCTGTTTCAAGCCTTCTTGGTCTTGAAGTTTCGCGTTCTTGATTAATAAGGTTGTCATAGTGTGTCCTTAAGCGGCCTGAGATTTCAGAGCTTTTTTGTTCAATAGAGGATTAAGCACGAGGTAACTGATTGCACCACCTAACACTGCGTTCAAAGGAACAACGCCAGGTAGGAAGTGACCAGCGGCTACGCCTGTTGCTACCGCGATAATGCCAGCCCAGTTAACGGTTTGGAACTCTGCATTTGCAAAATCTTTGTAACGTTTACGGTTCGCGAAGAAGTCGGCGATGATTACGCCACCAATTGGTGGAATCGCCAGCGAAAGGAAGGTTAACCAACCAACGAAGTTGTTGTATAACCAAAGTGCGAAAATCGTACCGATAATGCCGTTAATGATAGACATTGTAGTACTTGAGCGACCAGTGATGTTAGATAAACCCAAACCGGATGCATAAAGTGCATTTTCATTGGTTGTCCAGATATTCAAGCCAAGCACGATGATGGCTGGAAGCAGCAGACCTTGCGCGATCATCACATCTGAAATATCAGCCTGACCGGTTGCTGCTGCTCCTGCTGCGCCGAAGATAAACATCAGCGAGTTACCGATGAAGAACGCAACCATAGTAATTAATACTGCGCTTGCTGGCTTTTTACCAAAGCGAACGAAATCGGCCGTTAACGTACCCGCACTTACGAACGAACCTACAACCATTGCAAGAGCCATTGAAAAGTCCATTGGCGTCTCTGGTTTAATAAGTTGCAATTGCTCTAGTCCACCAACACTGTCTACCGCAGTCAGTACTGAGTAACCACCCAGAATCGCAATCGCAGGCACTGCAATCGCTGAAAGCACCATTAGCGCTTTAATGCCGAAGTACACTGTACCCGTCATCAACAAGCCAGATACGATAATCAAGGTGTTGGTATCAATGCCCGTTGCTTTTTGTACTGGAATAGCAAACATCGCAACACCCACACCAAACCAACCGACTTGTGTACCACCAAGTAAAGCAGAAGGAAGCCATGAGCCTTTAGTACCGAAAGAGAAACGAGCAAGAAGGTGGGTAGAGAGGCCAGTAGATGAGCCGATGTAGCCAAGAAAAGAAGTGTAAATACCGAGGATTAGGTTACCGATGAGAACGGCGAGGAAGAAATCGTTGAATGAAAGACCTGTCCCGAGTGAACCACCTGTCCACATACTTGCAGAGAAGAAAGTGAGTCCAAGCATTACCATGGTGAGTGAAGCGACTCCTTTCCTAGCCGATGTAGGAACCGGCCCTAGACTGTAGTTATTATCAGCAGCCATTTTTTACCTCCGCAAATGATCAAAATTAAAATTAACGGTCGCCGTATTGCAGGCAAACTTGCGCATTATGGTGATATAAATCACATAGTCAATGCTAATTTTGTCAATAATTGCCCATAAAAACCAGTTATTGCAGTAATTATTTTGTAAAACATAGGGTTATTTTCTGTCTTTATTTAAAAAAAACAAATAGAAAACGTTTTCTATAATGCGTTGGTTATCTGCTGTTCTTGGTTGGCTATGAATGCTTATTATTATACGTCTGAATGGGTGTCTGTATCGAAAAAGAGGGCGGTTGGCCAAACTGCAGGCAAAAAAATAGCCAATCGCAATAATCGCAATTGGCCTATATATTTTGTGAACAAGAATAGGTTCACTAACAACGTCAGTTGGCTAGGTGACCCTCGGCTTAAGAAGGGTCAATATATACATTGCAGTTAGTGTGCCAACTTTTAAAACCACGTAAAACGGCAGTTTTATAGCAATCTGGTGCGTATTTGAGCGTTTAATTTGCGTTTTTGAAATGCCAAATTGCAAAATGCAATTGCGATTTGCAACTTTAGAGTGTTTATTCGTTTTTCGGGTTTGTGTTCTTTCTGGCGACGAATGGTGAAATAAACAAAAAGCCCGTGCGATCTAAGAGCGCACGGGCTTGGGTATTGTTTCACCAATAGGAAGTATTAGATGGAGTAGAAGAAGTACAGTTGAGACTTCATTCTAATGATGATCCCGCGTATTACGTCTAGGAACGCCATAAAGCTGATAGGCTTCTCACCGCTTACCCACGCTAATCCGACAGAGCCAACAGGAATATCGTAACCCTCTGCCTCATCAATTTTTAAACGAACAAAGTGGTGCTTGTTCTGAAGGTTTTTGCCTGTGGTAACACGAACCTGCTCATCGATACCCAGCAAACTTGCTTGCGCTTCACCAGTGGCTTCTACAATGCCTTCTACGGTTGCAGAGAACACTTTTCCTGGGTATACCGCTGTCGCAAATTCCGCAGGTTGACCGACCTTAATATTACGAATCGCTTGGTGGTTAACTCGCATCAGCACGTACTTCTCTTCGGTATACATCTGGATACGAGGCATCATTGAAACACGCTGACCTTCACGAAGAATAAAGTTCGTTACAAAGCCGTCAGTCGGTGCCGTGACTTTGGTGCTGTTCAAGTCCCATTGTGCTTGTGCCAGTGTTGCCTTTGCTGAATCGACCTCAGTTTGCTTCTTGCTCACATTGGTTTCAGCTTTGTGGATGTTCAACTTCGCATTCTCGGCATCGACTTCTTTCTTGCTAAGCTGAGATTCCAATGTCGTAACGTTATACGTCGCTAAGTCTACCTTTGCTGTTTGTTGGTCGATGTCAGTTTCAGTGATCGTATGTTCTACCACTTTGTTTTGCTTCTGGTAACGATCAAGCGTCTTTGACTGCAGTACTAAGTCTGTTTTAGCCGAATCTATTTGTGCGACTGAAGCTTTGATGTCTTCAAGCGCCGATTGATAGCTGACTTTTGCAATGCTCACTTCTTGACGAGCTGTGTCTAAAGCGACCTCTGCAGACTCAAGTTGAACGCTGGCTTTGTCTCTTGCGATGACATATTTAGTGTCATCAATTTCGTAAATTAGCTGTCCTTCAGTCACATCCTGGTTTGGGTCGATGTGGACTTTGGAAGTTTTTCCCGACACATTAGTTGAATCGGGACGCAGCTGAATATGTGGAGACTGAACCACTGAGCCTCCCGATAGATCCATCGGAGTCAAATTGAGTAGGCCAACCCATACAAACAGCAACCAAGATGTACCCCCTAGGTACGCAAACGCCTTGGTGCCTTTGTTCCAAGGCATACCAACAAGTCTGAGTAAGTAAATGAACAGTGCCCAAATTGCCAAGCCTTCTAACATGTTTGGCTCTCCTCATCTTGCTTGTCGGAAGTTGTTTGCTCCTTGGTTGTGGTCGGTGACTTCCATGTGTCTCTTAGATTGATGATGGCTTTTTCCATATCAACGAAGGCCAAAATTACTGCTAGTACCCATACCCAGTGCCATACAAAACCAATCCATGTTAATGCGGTGATCAAACCGAGTTGTTGATGCTCTTTACTGTGAGCCTTGTTGATTGGTAATTCATGCACACGCCAGAAGCCGTAACATGCAGCAGCGATGGTTGCGACTAACACTACGCCTGCAACTACGTGTAGTGCGGTATCTGCGTCTGTTCCGACAAATGGGACACTAACTAAACTCATTGATATACCCTAGGTTAAATTGAGCACCGAGTGTTATTGATATCAGATTTAGAAGTTGATAATTTACCAATTACTTTAATAATGATGTCATTATGATTTGATCTGTAATAGTGACTTCTAAGTATGGTGGCTAATGAACAATTGTAACTTCTTAAGAGCATTGGGTATTTTGGGTATTTACCAATACGCAACGACTAATAAGGCTGTGAATACTGAGCAATTAGGTATTCCTAAATCGGTGTTTAATAACCCGATGAACCTTATCCCCGTAAGTGAAGTGGACAAATGGTATGGCTTACTTGAACAACAAACCGGTGATTCCGATATTATCTTGAAGCTGGCTGATAGAGTGGATATTGAAAGGCTAGGTCCTCTCTCTAACTGGTTTTTCTCGGGGCACGATCTGGCGTCGTCTATACGCCGAGTTAACATCGGGTTGCACTGTTTGCAGTCCGGGGCTTTTCTATATGGCGCTCAAGTCGGTAATTTCATCAAATGGTGCTACGACAATCCTGCTTATACTGAGGTGGGTAAAGTTCATGACTCAATTCGAGTTGCCATCTTTATGATGAAGATATTAAGGCGTTACTTGGGAGACGACTTTACTCCCGCAGCCGTCTCTATCGCAGGTTATCGCGAGAACACTCAACTCTATCAAGAGTATTTTGGGTGCAATATTCAGTGGGGCCAGCCACGAACTGAAATCTGGATACCAAGCCAGTCGAGGTTATCGAGCAATCAAGCCCCTTCTAGCGGCAAGATGAGCTTGGCCATGAACTTTCATGACTTAGATAATTACCTCAACATGCCTGATGCCGCGGATGAGCATAAGGTGACCTATGAGATGATCAATTACAGTCGCCATTTCGGCCTGCCAACACTGCATAAAGTGTCGAGTTTGCTTGGGTTATCTGAACAGCAATTTCAACGTCGATTGCATAACTTAGGCATCAACTTTTCTACCATTATGGGCTATGCGTTAAGTAATGTGGCGGTGGAGTTGTTGATGTATTCAGTGCCAATAGATAAAGTCGCGACGAGGCTCGGCTATACCAATGTCGCGAGCTTTAATCGGATGTTTAAGAAACATCGAGGTTTGACACCCAAGCAATATGTTGAGCGCCTAAAAACTGGCCTGTAACTATTCAGAGCTAACTTATGGTTCGTTTATGGATCAGGCTGGACAAGTAAACCATCCCCCAAGTACTCAAAATGAAAGGGGCGGTGAGTGGTAACAGTGACAGTTCATGAAAACCAAGTGTGATGAGACAGCTTAACAGCATGCCTAATAGGATTAACGGCCAACGGATTCGCGGATAGGGCACAAGTGCTAAAGTGGCAAGAATGGCGTTGTACCCGTAAAGACCTTGGGCTACCAGTTCGTTAGAAGCGCCAATCAACCCGCTAAATACGGTGCTAATTATTACTGCGAGCATAACCCAAATGGCATGCTTGATATTGTTGAGTGCGATGGCGACTAAGATAACGAGCCCCGACAACGCATTTTCGATGAAGCTGACTTGGCTTATCCCTTTTAACAACGGGATCACCACTGTCGGCAGGTTGAACCACGAGTTAGCCTCAATACTGATGAGTGGCATCAGTGCGGAATCAGTTGCATAAAACGCTGATAGCTCAAAGGCTGATTGGATAATATAAATCAACCAAGTGGTGAGGATAAAGGCGCTAGTGTAACCGCGATATTTCTTAAAACTGAATACGATGTGGGCAATCGGCACCGTGACTAATGCACCTAACACAGTCACTAAAGCCAATAATGGTGTCACACCAAAAAAGTTACCGATAAATAAACCAATCAAAGCCCCATTTAGCGCGTACATTCCACTATCAATGTCGTCAACTGACTTGTTGGTGTTGGTGTTGGTGTTGGTGTTGGTGTACATATAGCCATAGAAGGCCAATGCAAAGCTGCAACTAGCGCCAAGCAAGGTAAGAAAAGCCAGTGCAAGTGACTCAATAGAAATGGCAAGCAACAGCAAAGTCGACGTCATGACAGACTGTGTGAAATAGACTTGCCCAATGCCATTGAGCAAGCCTTGAAATGGCAGAATATCCTTGTTCGTTTTCATCGTCTGATTACATTATTGAGTCATGTTAAATTTTTGTAAGTCAGATTGTATACAATTTTATCAAGTTCACCATCTTCGAGTGTTAATTCTGATACCAACGTTCACCATAAGCTTGTTGGTAATCTGGTGTTTCAATGATGCCTTCTTGTTCTGGAACGGTTTCTAAAGGCCCAACAATCGTTCGATAAGGCAATACGCCAGCCCATACTGGAATGTCCATATCGGCTTTATCATCATTCACTCCATGTTTACCAATCTTCACGGAGGCTTCCGTCAAAGGGATCGCCAATAACTCGGTTGCGGTGAGTTCTTTTTCATTACTGAGCCTGACTTCATCGGTTCTGCCCGGCGCGATTTGCTCAATAAAGATATTCAACAAGCGATCCTTTTCTTGGTTGTCATCGATGACTGAAAATGACCCCAACACCACAGCAGAACGATAATGCGCGCTGTGATGAAATGCCGAACGAGCCAACACCCAACCATCGAACAAGGTGAACGTTAAACAGGTTGGTTCTCCCTTTTTTAGCCCTTTTAGTAGGCGACTGTTTTTAGCTCCATGAATGTAGACCATATCATCCACTCGCCACGCGAGCATCGGGATGATCATTGGTCCTTGTTCGCCTTGCAATGCAATGTGTGCGATTAAGCTCTCATCAATAATTTGGTGCAGTTTCTCTTGTTCAAATACAGCTTTGTGAGCCCCTTTTTTAATCGTGGTTCTTTTCGTGTTAGATAACATAATCGCTCCTTAATCATTGCCTTTTGATTAATGTAGCGATTAACTGGTCTATTAAATAGAGCCACTTTTAAACACTATTTGGATCCAGTTATGCAGCCTATCGATGTCGGTGACCTACAACTTAGTGAGCAACATGACACGCGTCAAACCGCTTTATTCCATGCGATCAGAGAGAAGATCGTTCAAGATTTATGGAGTAAAGGCAGCAAGTTACCTTCAACGCGCAAGTTGGCTGCTGAGTTATCGGTGAGCCGAAATACGGTGATCTACGCGTATGAGCAGTTAGTCACGGAGGGCTATATCGAAAGTCGTAAGGGATCTGGCTTTTATGTGTCGGTCGAACAGCCCGAACATTTCTTGAACTCGTCTCAACCTAACCTTGTTCAAAAGACGAGTCAGGTGGCTGCACAGGCTTCGGTAGCACCTAGAACCATAGCGACAACGCATGATATCAATAGTGGCTTTGCCCCCGGAGTGCCTGATCTCAATGCTTTCCCTTTTGCGAAATGGCAAAGGCTACTGCAGCGACATTCAACGCGTCAAAACATTGCAGGCAACCAAGGCGTCCAAGGGAGTGTGGCTTTACGAGATGCGCTCAGTGGCTATCTCGCGAGCAGTCGTTCAGTTCGCTGTCACGCTGATCGAATTATTATCACGGCGGGGGCGCAACAAGCGATTTCCATTGGTTTGATGGCAACGTTGATGATGGGGGATGAACTATTGATGGAAGAACCTGGGTATCGACAAGTCCATAAAATCGTTGATCTGTTAAAGCTCAAATTAGACGGTGTGGCGGTGCGTGAAAAGGTGGGGTTGGATATTGAGAAAGTGTTGGCCAGTAATGCTAGGGCTCTGTATGTCACCCCGAGTAACCAGTACCCAATGGGCACAACCTTAAATACTGAGCAACGTCTTAAGCTGATAGATTGGGCTAACAAACATCAATCATGGATTATTGAAGACGACTACGACAGCGAGTTTCAGTTTGCTCATCGCCCTTATACCAGCATGCAAGGGCTGGCCGGAAAGTTAGGATTCGATGATCGCATCATCTATGTCGGCTCCCTGAGTAAGGTGATGTTCAATGGACTTCGATTAGGATACTTAGTGGTGCCAGAAAGTCTGGTAGCAAAGTGCCTTGAGATTAAAGATGCGCTCACTGGAGACACGGCGTCCCATCCCCAAGAAGCTTTGGCTGATTTTGTTCGTGAAGGCGATTTATTACGTCATATTAGAAAGATGCGTCGTTCATACAAACTCAAGCACGAAGCGATGATTGAGGCCATTCAAAGTGAGTTTGACGGTGATGTTGAAGTGATTAGCCAAGCGGCGGGCCTACATGTGACTGTTAAATGGTGCAACGGAATATCTGAGACGGAATGGAGTCGACGGGCCGAGCTTCAAAACATCATCATTCGTCCTTTTGATTTTTATGAATACGGTTCGAGTGATGATCGTGATTGGAGTGGGGCAGTGCTGGGTTTTGGAAATATCCGTTTGGCAGAGATAAAGCCGAAGATCAAACAGATCGCTCGGCTTTTTTATCAGTGATATTGGTAGGATTCGTTTACAATTTGTCGATAGAAACAGTGGTTTTACCCAGCCACTTTCGCCAAGGGAGTGACAATGTCACAAAAATAGTCACGGCATAGAGCATCGACCAGCTTAAACAGATAAATACTAGAGTACAGATGACGAGTGAAACCATCGCAGTATATCTTGATGTGCCAGTCAGCAATCGGCAAGCCGCTAACATCGCGAGCAGATAAACCAGAACAAAAATACCGTTGGCGAGCTTGAGAAAGAATTCAAGGTCCAAGTTGGACAGTTCACCAATCACACACGAGATAAGCACGACAAAGCCAATTGCTATGGTTGGGTAAAACGGTACGCCGCGGCTGTTCAGTTGAGCCATTCGACTTGTAGGAGAGTGTTGGCGAGCCTGAGCCCAGATCATCCGAGACAGGCTTTGTGTGTAAAGGTTTAGGCTAGCAAAGCAAGCAAAGAACCCCAGCACGCTGATGACAGTTTTGAAGCCATTGCCAAACAGTTGTTCTGTTACCCACGGGATGGATGCGGCATCGAATTCAGATGAACCGTAAGCGCCCAGTTTAAGAATCACCACTGAACAAGCCCAGTACACTAACCCCGCAACAAAACAGCCTGCAATGATGGCGATTGGGAAGTCACGTTGTGGATTTTTGAATTCCTCTCCCATGTGAGCAAAAGCTTCTATTCCGACAAAGCACCAAAACATGACAGCCAACGCAGCGCCGATAGACCACACCGAATCGGACGAGATGGTTGGAAGAGAAACATCGGCTGCCGTGATGTCGGCTTTCCAAACAAAAGCGCTGACTAAGGCAAAAATCGACAATGCGATCACGGTTTGTAGTCGGCCAGAAGATTTACTGCCCATCAAATTGACGGCAATAAGCAGGGCGACGGTAAAGGATTGAGCGCCAAGTGGTGTGTCGAGGGGGGCGGGTAACAATTGTTGAGCAAACCCACCTGCTAGTGCAATGGCCGCTGGAATACCGACAGGAATAACACTCACAAACAACCACGCCACGCTGGTTTCTAATCGCTCGCTAAATGCCTGACGCACAAAGTAAGCAGTACCACCTGCATTCGGGTAGCGTTTTCCTAATGCTGCAAAGGTCAGTGCAATCGGGCAAATAGCGATAAACAGGATTAACCAAGCAAGAAGAGACAACTGTCCTGCAATGCCTGCTGCGATCGCAGGGATCATAAATAATCCCGTGCCTAGCAAGGTCGTCGAGAGTTGTCCGATTCCTGAAATAAGCGTGATTTCTTGTTTGAGTTGTGTCATTCGCTCTCCTAGCTATTTGATTCTGGTCACGGTCTTCCAGTAACTTTCTTCTGGTGTGTGAGAAGTTATGATTGAGAGCATACATTGTTGACATCAATAATACAGCTAGCGAAACGTCGTAAGACACCGTCATTTTAACGGTATTAATCCGATTCAGCGTGAAAGTGTCGGCTGTCAGAATGGCTGTTATAAGTAGGAAAGTTGTGTCAAATTAGGCGTTATAAATAGAACAATAAATGGAAAGAATCAGAAGCATGGATAAATTTGATCGCCAGATTTTGGATATTCTCAAAACCAATGCACGATGCTCAGTGAGCGATATCGCCCGAGATGTCAGTCTCTCGCGCTCGGCAGTGAACGCCAGAATCAAGAAACTGGAAAGCGACAAAGTGATTACGGGCTACTGCGCTCAAGTGGCAGAACCCAACCAAACGAAGAATGTGTGCGCTTATATCTTGTTGAAGTTCGACATGTCGAGTAGTGACCATAGTTGTGAGTCTTACGCGAAACAAATTCAGAGTATCGATGAGGTGCAATGGTGCCACTCTATTAGCGGTGAGACCGACATGATGCTGTACGTGGAAGTGGAAAGCATGGAGAGCCTGAACCGAGTTCGCGATCAGCTGCAAAGCTACCCAGATCTGCGTCACTTAATGACTCATACGGTTTTGACCGAGTTTTTCAACAAACAGAATGCGACGGTGCATTCATGTTAGGCAATATCAACTTAAACCTGCTGCGTTCACTGCATGTACTTCTTGAAGAGTGTCATGTGAGCCGTGCCGCCCAACGTTTGCATATCACACAATCCGCGGTGAGCCGCCAGCTCAGCCAGTTACGAGATTTGTGTGGTGACCCTTTACTGGTCCGTGATGGCAACAAACTGGTGCCGACCAACCGCGCACTTCTGCTTAAAGGCAAACTCGACGACCTGCTTGGCGAGTTTGACCACCTGTTAGATGATAAACCCTTCGAGCCGCAAGACTGGCAAGGTGAATTGGTGTTGTCCTCGAGTGATTATGTCGCTCAGTATATTCTTCCTGTGATTGTGGCAGAGGTGTCTGCTGAAGCGCCGAACATCAATTTGGCTTATCGCCTGTGGCAGCAAAACTACCTTGAAGCACTGAACGAGTCGGGTATTCACTTGGCTTCCAGTATGTTTCCCACAAAGCCTGAACATGTTTCAAGCATCAAACTTGGCGAAGATAAGTCGGTGTGTTTGATGCGCAAGTCGCACCCATTGGCTCAGCAAGCGGTTTTAAGTGCAGAAGATATTGTTCACTACTCTCACATCAAAGTGACGGGTGGTGGAGATAAAGACAGCTACGCGGACATAGCATTGAAGAAGCAAGGGCTGAAGCGAAGAGTAGCTTTGCAGGTCCCGTTCTTTTCATCCGCAGGTACTGTGTTAATGCAAGACGACTACTTGATGATCGTGCCAGAACATATCGCCTATAACCTAGGTCGACACCTCGATACTACCTACTTTTCGTTGCCATTTGATACGGAAATGCATACCTATTGGTTAATGTGGCACCCTAAATATGACAACGACTCTGCCCACAAATGGGCGCGAGAAAAAGCATTCCAAGCCATGCAAAAGTCGAGTTACAATATCAGTATGACTTGAAATCATAGGTGTGATGATAATCTTTGATTTCAAATAATACCTCCTGCGAATTATGGTAAGTGCCAAGTATTGAGTATTAAGCGTAGAGCGTGCAGCTGGAACGCTTTATTTTATTAGGAATGGAATGATGACAGTAACAATTTGGTTTTCTTTATTAGCGATTTGCTTGTTGGGTGCAATGTCTCCGGGCCCAAGCTTGGCGATGATCGCTAAACACAGTTTGGCTGGTGGACGTATGAACGGGCTTATCGCAGCTTGGTCACACGCTGCTGGCATCGGTATTTATGCGTTCGCAACCATTGTTGGTTTAGCTGTTGTGCTTGAGCAATCCCCAATGTTGTTTAAAGGTATTAGTTTAGCGGGTGCTGCTTATCTGCTTTATCTCGGCGTAAACGCGTTGCGTTCGAAAGGTGGTGTTGCCGCGAAATTAGAAGCAGGTGAGAAGATGAGTTACATGCAGTCTGCTCGTGAGGCTTTCTTGATCTCTATCTTGAGCCCAAAGATCGCGTTGTTCTTCATCGCTCTGTTTAGCCAATTTGTTGCGCTAGGTAATGAACTGACCAATCAGATTATCATTGTCTCAACACCGCTGATTGTCGACGGTCTTTGGTACACCTTTATCACCTTGGTACTGTCTAGCCCGTTGATTGTTGAACGTATTCGCTCGAAAGCTCAGTTGATTGATCGACTATCTGGCGTGGTGTTGATCTTGCTTGCTGTTCGCGTGGTGTGGACGATATAGCAGTGCGTGATAAGAATAAGTAACTAGGGTCTGTTAACTTTTAGTGGTTAAATTTTGTTCGAGATAGAATCGTTTTAGGCGCGGCAAGGAGTATGTAGCCTAGTCATTCTAAGTTAATACTTCTTAACAAAGCATAAAACGATTCTAGCCGAACCCTTCGGGCAGCCTTTGTGGTTCATTTCTACTGCGTTATCGGCTTCTCATATAGGCTAGCTACACTTCAAAGCCTCTGCCTTGTAGAAATTTCCCACAAAGTGCTGCAAAAATCAGCTCTAAAGGTCAACAGACCCTAGACGTTCACCAGAAACGACACTCATTAAAAAGGCTCACTAGAGGTTATCTAGTGAGCCTTTTTGAGTTCTATGGATTGGTTTCGAAAGGCTTGAGCGTATTAGCCTTCAGAGTTCAGCACGGCATTTAACTTCGCCATCGAGTCTGAGAAGTAGGGGTTGTAGGTCAAACGCGCATGGTTCTTCCCTTCTTCACGATAGCCCCAAGCTGAATACCAAACCTCACTGGTTGCGTTACATTGTTCTTCAAAGCCTTCTGCCTGACCATTGGAGCAAATCTTCTCGCTACCATTGATTCCGTAATAAGGGTTATTTGGTGAGAACAGTAAGCCCATGTGAGAGCCGTTCGAGATACGTTGCTCTGGAATTTTCATGCTGTACTGAACAGCGCGAGGATCCTCGAGAGTCGTCTCTCCTTGCCAAACCAACACATTGTTTGGATTCGGCATTGATTCAGTAAAGGCTTGCTGAACGTAGTTGGTATCAATCACGCTGTCGCCTTCACTCATCATAATAAACACTGGTTTGTCGAAGTGTTTATCTTGTAAGTCATCACGTACGACTTCTGATGTCTCGTAGTAAACCGAGGCTCCGTTCATTGGCAACGAGTTGTAACGCAACACATTGTCTTCAGGATCTTGATCAGCCCAAGTGACAAAGTAGCTTGCTAGCCCTGCGTATTGAACAGCAGACGAGCTTGGTTGAAACGCAGGAGAGAACAACAGTAACCCAGAGATCTTAGGATCGTTCATCGCCTGTGAAGTCACGAGGTTCGCGCCGGTTGAATAGCCGCCTAGCCAAACAGAATCATACTCTTGCTCAAGTAACTTCGTATGATGAGCTACCACACCTTGCCAATCTTCTAGGCTCGGCTGCATTAAATCACCCACGCGACTGCCGTGACCCGGAAGTAATACGGTTCTCACTAAGTAACCTTGCTCTGCCAAATGCGTAGCGATGTCTTTAAATGAATAAGGTGAGTCGCCTAATCCATGAACCAATAACACCGCCTTACCGTTTGGCGAGGTTGGTTGATACTCGGTTGGTGAATTGAGTTGGATCTCGAGTTGCTTGTCTTCCGTCATGAACACACGGTTTTTCAATAACCAATCTTGGGTGTCATTAACGTAGGCATCGAAGCTGTCTTGCTGATAGCTAGGTAAGTCTGGAGATGTTTCGTAAGCGGGTATCGGTGTCTCGTTGGAACAACCAACGAGACTTAAAGTCGTTAAGGCCAGCAGTGCTAGCAGGGGCTTTCTTTGCATTATGTAATTTTGTCTCTGTTGTGCTTTCACTATGTCTGAAACTAAAGTTTAGGTTACTTTTTGCTTGAAAGATCTTCGTATTCACCTTCAATAACACCGGCATCATTGGTTGATGACTGACGAGTGTTCATATGTGCTGCGAAACCTTGTTTCTTCATTTGATTCTGAATGCGCTTGCCAGTAATTAAAGCTGCAATAGCTAAAGGAATAGCAAGGATCAAGCTTGTGAATAACGCCAAAAGGCCAGTAAACAATGCAACAATCGTAACTAATATATTTTTCATATTCATTCCTCTTTTTCTATGTTGTTACTTTATCGCTTCTATTCTGAACGAAACATGAACGTCGTTAATAAATCTCAGAGAGTCACTATGACACGGATGTGTGCTGTTAGGGAGTTTATATGTAGTCATAATCACGCACTAAAAATATGGAATAAAACTAAGTTAAATAAAATCAATAACTTAAAGGTTGGCACGCTTAATGCTCTATAGGGTTTGGAATAAGTCACTGTAAGCAAAGTACTTACAGTTAATAAAAATTACTGGAGCCCTTATATGTTTTGTATTCAATGTGAACAAACAATTCAAACCCCAACCGTAAAAGGCTGTTCTTTCGCACAAGGCATGTGTGGAAAAACGTCTGAAGTATCCGACCTTCAAGACGTGTTGGTGCATTCTCTTCAAGGTGTTTCTTTTTGGGCCAATTTGGGCCGTGCGTGTGATGTTATTGATACTGAAATCGACGAGTGGGCGCCAAAAGCGTTTTTCGCAACATTAACCAACGTTAACTTCGACCCTGCTCGTATCATTGAATTTGCACAGCAATCTCATGAATTTAAGCAGCGCTTAGAACAACAGGTTCGCGCGGCAGCGACATTGATTGGTTTTGAGATCCCAGCGCTTTCTGCTGCTGCTCAATTCGACCTTCCAACGGACTCTTCAGAGCTATTGGCGCTTGCCCCTCAAGCGGCGGTAAACCGTGGTCACGACTCTCAACACGAAGATGTGATTGGTCTTCGCCTTCTTTGTCTTTACGGGCTAAAAGGTGCAGCAGCTTACATGGAGCACGCACGTGTTCTTGGTCAAACTGACAATGCTATCTTTGCTGAATACCATGAAATCATGGCTTTCCTAGGTACGGATCCATCAGACCTAAAACAACTGTTAGATACGTCTATGCAGATTGGCTTGATGAACTACAAAGTCATGGAAATGCTGGATAAAGGCGAGACAGATACATTTGGTCACCCTCAACCAACAACTGTGAATGTGAAGACGAAGCAAGGTCACTGTATCCTTGTTTCTGGTCACGACCTGCATGATCTAGAAAAGATCCTTCAACAAACGGAAGGCAAGGGCATTAACGTTTACACCAACGGTGAGATGCTACCTGCACACGGCTACCCTGAACTAAACAAATATCCACACCTTGCGGGTAACTACGGTAGTGCTTGGCAGAACCAGCAAAAAGAATTTGCGAACTTCCCAGGTGCGATCGTAATGACATCGAACTGTCTGCTTAATCCTGATGTGGGCTCATACGCTGACCGCCTATTTACGCGTAGCATCGTAGGCTGGCCGGGTGTTGCTCACCTTGAAGGTGACGATTTCAGTGCAGTAATTGATTGTGCTCTTGCGCAAGAAGGCTTCAAGCATGACGAGATCGAGCAAATGATCACTGTCGGCTTTGGTCGTAATGCTTTGATGGAAGCTGCGCCTGCGGTTGTTGAACAAGTGAAAGAAGGCAACATCAAGCACTTCTTCCTTGTGGGTGGTTGTGATGGCGACAAATCTGAACGTAGCTACTACACAGATTTCACAGCTCAAGCACCAGAAGATTCAGTAATCCTGACATTGGCGTGTGGTAAATTCCGTTTCAACAAAAACCAATTCGGTGACATTAACGGTATTCCACGTCTGCTCGATGTTGGTCAATGTAACGATGCTTACTCAGCGATTCAGCTTGCTCTTGCGCTGTCGCAAGAGTTTGATTGTGGCATCAACGAACTACCGCTAACACTGGTTCTTTCTTGGTTCGAGCAAAAAGCGATCGTTATCCTGCTTACTCTGTTTGCTCTTGGTGTGAAAGGCATTTACACAGGGCCAACAGCGCCAGCTTTCCTAACAGAGAACCTACTAAAGATTATTCAAGACGAGTTCGACATGCGTTCTATCTCAACGCCAGAGCAAGATCTTAAAACAATCTTAGCGGCTTAATATAAGCCCACTCCCAAGCCCCGTTGTTGCTGTTCTTTAGGAACGTGCAGCGGCGGGGCTTTCTAGATTTAATTCTTTAGTATCAGTAAGGTGTGTGAACTATGTATGCATGGTCGGATAGCGATTCAATCAATTTAGTGTGTTTAAAGAAATGGCACGAGGCGCCAGATACGGTCAGCTTTGAGCTTGGCAGTATTCCACAAGACTTACATTTCAATTTTAAGCCCGGTCAGTTCATCACCTTGGGTTTAGATATGCCGACGAAAACCGATTACCGTGCTTATTCAGTGGCTTCTTGCCCAGAAGATAAACGCCTGAAGTTGACGGTCAAGCGTGTGGAAGGTGGCTTGGTTTCGAACTTTATTGTTGATGAGCTTGATGAAGGCGACGAGGTTTCTGTGTTGAAGCCGGCAGGCTCGTTTAATTGTATTGATTGCATGCCAACGGCAACAAAGAAAGTAACGCTAGTGAGTGCAGGCTGTGGCATTACACCAGTAATGGCGATGGTAAAGTATTGGCTGTCTCGAGACAGTGACATTGAGATTGATTTCGTCCACATGGCTCGCAACAAGCTTGAGACTATCTACTTTCAAGAACTTCATCAGCTCGATGAATCACATGCCAATTTCAACTTAAAACTTCTGTTAAAAGACAACGAAGGAACAACTGCCCCTCAAGGTCGTTTAGATAAAAACTGGTTGGTGAAACTGAGCCCAGATATCTTAGACAGGACTGTTTACCTGTGTGGGCCTGTCGGCTTCATGCAAGATATTGAGAGCTATCTGAAAGAGCTTGAGTTCAACATGGATAACTTCTATCAAGAAAGCTTTACTCCTGCTACTCAGAATGCTCAATCAGAAGCGTCAAACGCCGAAGTTGCTGACGATACGAATAGTGCAGTTAAGGTATTTGTGCCTGCGTTCGGCGCTGAAGTTGAAGCGGAAACTGGCACACCATTGGCGGATTCATTAGAAAAAGCAGGCGTTCCAATTATTATCGCTTGTCGCAGCGGGATTTGTGGCTCGTGTAAATGCAAAGTGACCAAAGGGTCTGTGGAATCAAGCAGCCAAGAGACATTGACGCCAGAACAGATTGAACAGGGCTACGTGCTCGCATGTTCAAGTTCGATTCAGTCAGATGTTGAGGTTGAGTTATAACAGGCGTGAAGCTGTGCAAGAGTGATGAAAACAAGGTCTTGTCATCGAGATAAAAGTTAGAGTGCTAGATGTAAAAAGGCCACCTAGATCAGTTAGAGAGAGCAGATCTAAGTGGCAACCCTTTTGTTTATACGGGGGAGTAAAACAAAAGGGGTTGCGAAGCCCATACAGACTTCGCAGATATAGTTATTATGTTGTGGAGCTTGTTGCGATGGACGTATCTACAAGAGCGAAGTTAATTAAACTTCTGGGTATGTCTTGTAGCGAACACCCATCATCTGTTCCATACAGTGAACAACTTGGCAGCTGTAGCCAAACTCGTTATCGTACCAAATGTACAGCACGGCACGGTTGTCTTGTGCGATAGTCGCCACACCGTCAACCACACCTGGGTGACGAGAGCCAACCAAGTCGGTAGATACAATCTCAGTCGAGTCTGTGTAATCAATTTGTGCAGACAAAGCAGAAGACAGCGCCATTTCACGCAGGTACTCGTTCAACTCTTCTTTGTTTGTGCCTTTCTCAAGGTTTAGGTTCGCAACTGCCATTGAAACGTTTGGCGTAGGTACGCGAATCGCATTACCTGTTAGCTTACCTTCCATTTCCGGCATCGCTTTTGATACTGCTTTAGCAGCGCCAGTCGATGTCAGTACCATGTTCAATGATGCAGCACGACCACGACGATCACCCGAGTGGAAGTTATCGATTAGGTTTTGATCATTGGTAAATGAGTGCACCGTTTCGATGTGACCAGACAGCACGCCAAACTTGTCGTGAACCGCTTTCAATACTGGCGTGATTGCGTTAGTAGTACAGCTTGCTGCAGAGATGATGGTGTCTTCTGGCTGAATAACATTTTCATTCACACCAAATACCACGTTCTTGATGTCGCCTTTACCAGGTGCAGTCAGTAGCACTTTCTTCGCACCGTTACACGCAACGTGTTGGCTCAGGCCTTCCGCGTCACGCCATACGCCTGTGTTATCAACCACAAGTGCATTTTCAACACCGTAAGCCGTGTAATCCACTTCTTCTGGTTTGTTTGCGTAGATAACTTGGATGAAGTTACCGTTAACGATGATCGCTTTGCGTTCTTGGTCTACAACAATGCTGCCGTTGAATTGGCCGTGTACAGAGTCACGACGAAGCAGGCTTGCACGTTTTTCTAGGTCGCCATCTTTGCCGCCGCGTACAACGATTGCACGTAAACGCAGTGGGTAACCCGGGCCACTTTTCTCGATCAACAGACGAGTGAGCAGTCGGCCAATACGACCAAAACCGTACAATACAACGTCACGAGGTTCTGTCATTGCATCGCCTTCAAGCGATTCGATAAGTGCAGTTTGTAGGAAATCATCCAACCCATGTGTGTCTTCGCGATCTTGCCAGAATGAATGCGCAAGGCGACCAACATCAATACGACATGGAGATAAGTCCATAGAGAGAAGGTGTTGAATGATAGGTTGAGTCTGTTCTGCTGTAAGAGGAGAACCAGTGTAACGTTTTGCGATGCGGTGAGCTTTGATGATGTCGATAGTTGTCGCGTTAACTAAGGTCTTACCAAAGAGGATAACTTCTACGCCTTTTTGACGGTATAACTGACCTAAAGTTGGAGCGATGGATTCAGCAATGGTTTGACTAGTTTGCCAATCTAGGAGGTGCTTTTCGGGACTCATCTTTACTCGGGACCTTTCACGTTAAGTTTCTGCATTCATGGCGGTTGTAGGGAAGCCAATCAGCATAGGGGATTTGAGGCATCAGTCTGTGGTCTCTATTGCCACTTAAATGTGCTGATATACCTTGTGTGTAACTTGTAATTTTTATGTGGCAGGATTGTAAGGTGCGACGGGTTATTCTGCTAGGAAAAATAAATGCAGACAAAATATCTGTAAATTGGCCTTATATTAGCCATAAATCAAGATTTGAACGTAGATAAAGACTATTGACTTTAACAATCTGTAGCACTTATTTTTCGTCAAAAAATACTCAATTCAAAGGATAATATGTAATACAGGTTATATTGAACATTAAAGGTGTGATCGTTAACTCAAGTTACACGTAAACAGTAAACGATAAATAAGGGAATTAACGAGTATTGATGTTCGACCTTTGAATAAGCCTAGCTTGAGTGTGAAAAGTGCATCACGCAAACGATTGGATGTCACAATTTTAACCTAACTATCCACTTTGTTAGCACGCAGAGTCATTATTCACAGTCTAGTTGAGCCGCAGAATGTGGATGTGTACTTGTTATGCCGGTGATAATAACTGGAGAAAACGTCTTTTGTTTACCTTTTGCTCACTGAAACCTCGCTTGCTTACATCTCATTTGTAGAAACCTCCTCGAGTAGACCTCTCTCACGTAACGTTCACTTGTCTAAAATCGGCTTGTCTCAATCTCACTTAGTAAAGCAGACTCCTCCGCTTTAAAGCCCTGTTTTGGATGCCTGTTGATTCTAATTTTTCGTTCTGGGCTCAGAGTATCATTTGTTCATATCCAATTTGATCAATAACCCCCTGTTAATGTCCTATTCTTAATTTGGGTTAGGTAAATTACTTGCGGGAAGGGAGTAGTTATAAAAATGATAAACATGTCAATTAGATGGCGTCTTATTTTTCTTTCCACGGTTTCTGTACTCATTATGTTCGGGTTTACAGTGAATGAAGTGCTTAAGAACGATGAGAAGATGAATCACCTTGAAACAACGCGTATTAAGGTCGAAGCGCTTCAATTTTTTAATACGGTTTCAAGTGATGCTTATCGATGGTTGGTGCTGTCTAATGATTCCCCTGAGAAAGGTCAGTTGCTTTTAACACTGCAATCAGAACTGGATAGACTGACTCAGTATGGAATGCGACTTCAACGGTTCGACAGCAATTGGAGTATTGACCCTCAGTTAGCTGAATTGAAAAAGTTGTTGATGATCCTAGCTAGTACACCTGAAACGACAGACAGCAGAAAATTGACAGAGCGCGCTTTCGACTTGTTAAAAGACGTGCTGATGGAGCTGTCTGAATATCGTATGGCCTTAGTCGATGAAAATATCGGTCAAGCTGAAGCGATGTTTATCAATCTTACGCATTATGTGTTTTGGACTCAGAGAGAAGCGTGGTTAAGCTTCAGTTTGAATCGCTCCCCAGAGTTTAAAAACCAATACTTGCTTAGCTATGTCGCTGCTCTAGAGAGGCAGCAACAGCTATTAGATACATTTTTCCGTTCGGATACGCGTTCTCCAAACATTAGACAGTTGCTAAACGCGGTCGCCAAAGATGAATTCCAAGACAAATTTACATCTCGAATCCTCAAAGGGGACTTTTCATCACCCGAAATATATCAACACTTGAAAAGCTTAGAGGTTAAAAAACGGGCTATTTCAAACGCGATTGGCGCTTACACCAATCAAATACAGTTTGAACTGACCAAGAATATCGCGTTGCAGAAAAGGCAAACCTTGGTCATGACGTTGCTTATACTCATCGCTTCTGGTGTTTTGATGTGGCTTGGGGTTGCGACATCTCTGCGCTTAAACAAAAACCTGTCGATTATTTTGAAAGGTGTGTCGGAATGCGCTGATAGCTACGGCCAGCCAAAGGTGATTCGTATCCAAGGGAACGATGAGCTTGCCGAGTTCACTGAAACCCTAAATCGAGTGATGGAACGCAACTATCTGCACAACAAAGAGTTGATAACAGCAAAAGAAGACGCGATTTCGGCTAACAAAGCCAAAAGCGCATTCTTAGCAAATATGTCACATGAAATACGCACGCCACTTAACGGGATCATTGGCATGGCTGAGATCTTATCTCAAAGCCAACTGAGCCCAAATCAACAAGAAGTACTGGGGGATATCGAATCGTCCTCTCACTCTTTACTGGTGCTGCTGAATGACATACTCGACCTGTCTAAAATCGAGTCGGGTAACTTGATGTTGTCACCACACAATGCTGATTTGCGAGAAGCGGTTTATGACTCTGTGAGTGTGATTCAGTCGAAAGCGATAAGTAAGGATATTGAGCTCGACATCAATATCGATTATCAAACGCCGTCACAACTGTTTTTCGATGAGTACCGCGTGAGACAGGTGCTGACCAATCTGCTTTCTAATGCCATCAAATTTACCTCTAAGGGCACAATTACAACTGACATTGCTTATACACCTATGTCTATGGGCAGGGGCAAGCTTGAATGCAGCGTGTCTGATACCGGGATTGGGATTGAGCCCGAGAAGTTAGAGTCCATATTTGAACCTTTCACTCAAGAAGATGGCAGCATTACCCGTCAATTTGGCGGTACGGGGTTAGGGCTTGCGATTTGTCGACAGCTTGTTGATTTGATGGGTGGTTACATTACCGCGCGTTCAGTGAAAGGAGAGGGCTCTACATTCACTTTTTGTTTGTATGTCGATGTTGTAGAAGCGCCTGTTCAAACTTTCGATAACCTGAGCCGAGCGACCATCATCTCGAACTCTTTCAATTACCTCGATCAGCTCGTTAAAGAGTGTGAGCGTTTGAATGTTCGAGCCAATGTGGTGTCATCCATTGCTGCCCTTAGTGAAAGTGTAAAAGAAAGTGACTTCATACTTTATTGTCATACCTTGCACCACTCTATGGAAAAAGATCTTGCGACGTTGAAGGTGATATATCCTCTTGCTCGCGTCATCGTTTGTCAGCATCACCTATTTAAAACCAACCTAATCAGAGAAACGGTCCACTCGACTCATACCTTGCCATTCTTGGGCCGACGTTTCTTAACCAGCTTACAATCTCTCGATGTGGGCGAAGAGCAAACGCCTCAAGTGGAAGCAAAAGATGAAGAAGTTCGCTCTCTGAATCGACGCATTTTGATCGTTGAAGACAATCTGATGAATCAAAAAATAGCGAGCTTCTTCCTTGAGCAAGCGGGTTATGAATATTTGATTGCCAGTAATGGCCAAGAAGCGGTGGATGTCATCACCCAGGGTGCTCAGTTTGATGCAGTCTTAATGGACTGCATGATGCCTGTTATGGATGGCATAACGGCGACTCGTGCGATACGTCAGTGGGAAGCCGATCAACAAGTGACACCATTACCCATCATAGCTTTAACCGCCAGTGTTCTAGAAGAAGACATCAAAGATTGTTTTGAAGCCGGTATGAACGCCTACTTACCTAAACCCTATAAATCTCACCAGCTGTACGATCTTTTCAGTAGCCTTGATATTGTCTAGGGCTCCCGTATCAAGGCTAGCGCGGCGCTACTTAACGAACTTCCAATCCAAGGTTGTATTGTGCAAGGCAACGACCGACATAGCTGATGTTCAGCAAGGCTGCGACTAAGATGGTGCTGATGTGGGCGACGATTTGAATTGGCAGTGAGAAGTGATCGGCCATTGGATAAGCAACAATAATACTGAGAAGCATAAGCAAGGTTGTGATAGCTAGACTGAAGTTTGAAACAGAAAGCAGAGTTTGAAAGCGTTGAGTCATCGTCTTCATATTGAATTCCTAATTGCTATTAATAATTATGATACTTGTTATTAATATCAATTAGCGTTCCAGTTTTAATTTACATTTAAAATCATAATCTTATGTAATTTCGCTTGTTTTTAGAGTCTAAGTGACACGTGCGAATTGCAGGTCTTTATGACTTGATCGTGTTTCTTTACCATTGTCTAAACCCACAAGTATCGATGTGGAATCGAACACCTGAATATAAACCAAGCCCAACATTATTTTTTTGCCCGAATTCCGAATGAATATTTTTAAGTTTCACGTGTAGATCTTCGCGAGTAATGTCATTTGCAGGCACTAGGTCTAAGGCACAAAACTCTAAGTGCTTACTTCGCAGTGCACCACCAGCTTGTTGATTGTAGATATCGGATCGCTCTCCAGATACTGGTATAACAACACCGATTTCAGGCTCAATATATTGTTGTATGTACTTCAGGGTATTGATCATGTTTGGCACATGTTTCTTATTTGGGAGGGTAAACAAGGTTGTATTACTCATTGCCCAATCCGTCCCTTGCAATAGAACGAGATGCAGAGGCATGCTCTGAGTAACGCCATTGTCCTTGAGTTGTTGTCCGATTGCTCTCACTTGGTCTTGAGCGTGATTGAGGAGCATCCAACCTCGAAATGCTGATCGGGTCGGAACCTTGTAGCCATGAACATCGACCACGAGATCGTCATAAGTGATTTCGGTTTCTTCGGTATAAAGTTTCTCAAATTTTTCAGGGTAAGGTTGTGTCGTTGATAACGCCAAGGTTATCAGAATACTTCCGTACATAAAGTCTCTCCATCGCTAGTGTACACTCGTTATTTAGTTTGATACTGCTGTTGAGTTTCATTCATTTTGCTTAGGTACGCTTAAGCCTAGACGGTTAGGTTTAGATGCTTAAGTATAGACGCTGGAGTTTAGGTAAAAAAAACCCACTACTAAGAGTGGGTTACTAACATTGTTACAAGTAAATTAGCGAGGTTAGATTACTTCTTACCTTGGATTTGCTTGTCTTCTTCTGTCAGTTCACGAATGCGACGGCTGATGTCACGGCGAGCTTTAGAAATCTCAGCGCTCTTGATGATGTGGTCATCAACACGGTCTTCGTAGTCAGCTTTCATATTTTTGATAATGCCTAGGATCTCGTCGTGGGTCATCTCTGGCTTGATGTAATCAAGTAGGTTATCAAGAAGGTCGACACGCTTACGGTTGTCACGAACTTTCTTTTCGTTGTCTAAAAGTTCACGCTTAAGTTTGTTCTTACGTCGTGCTTGGTTAACAATTTCAAATACGCTGCTCATAGATTCCTTTTCCTATTCGTCAAATACGTTGTCTGCTTCTGATTAAAGCACATCAATTGATGATGTAACAGTCTTTAGATCAAAGCAAAAGTAAGGTTGTTTAATTATTCGTCACTCTCGCTGATGTGTGATTGTTTTTATCTTACCGTTCAAGTTAGTATCCCATGTAGATACTGCATTGATACGAAATGTGAAATGAATCAACAACAATTGGAAAACGAAGAATTGGACGAGAATGTCACTGAATCTTCAGCAGAACAAAACAAGCTTCGTGATGCGTATGTACAAGAGCGTACTTATTTGGAAGTCGTGGAAATAGAGCTAAACCGTTCTAAGATCATAATGATTGATGAACAGGGCAGAAAGAAACGAGTACCAATTTTGTCTGAACACTAGTTACTGCATTGTTAGGTGTTGAGATGGAATTATCAAAATAATAAAAAGGAAAAACGATGAACACAGTACTTTCCCCAATTGAAGCGAGAATTATCGGTTGTTTGATCGAGAAAGAAGTCACTACTCCCGATCATTACCCACTGACACTGAACAGTTTAACCACGGCATGCAATCAAAAGAGTAACCGTGAACCTGTTCTCTCTCTTTCTGAGTCAGATGTTTTAGATGCAGTTGATGGTTTAATCGGACGTCGCATGGTGAGTGATGAGAGCAGCTTCAATAGCCGTGTTAATAAGTATCAGCATCGTTTCTGCAACACTGAGTTCGGCGATCTGCAATTTACAGAGCAAGAGCGTGCAATCATCTGCTGTATGTTACTGCGCGGTGCGCAAACACCCGGTGAACTTCGTACTCGAACGGGTCGCCTTGCAAACTTTAGTGATGTGAAAGAAGTAGAAGCAACATTAGACAAACTCGCTGCAAGAGAAGCAGGTGCCTTGGTTGTGAAGCTGCCACGCGAAGCGGGTAAACGTGAATCACGGTACCAGCATTTGTTGAGCGGTGAAGTGGACGTTGAAGCGTTTGCGATGGCATCAGTAAGCGCGGCTGCCCCCTCTGCAACGAGTGAAAAGTTTGAAGAGCTTGAGTCTGAAGTTGCAAGCCTACGAGCAGAAGTGGCAGAGCTTAAGGCTCTGGTTGAATCACTGCTTTAAATGTCAGATGCTGATAAAAATGCGGATTGGGTCGTGTACTTGATCCGCAATCGTCACAATGCCCTTTATTGTGGCGTGACGAACAATCTAGAACGTCGATTTGAACAACATCAAACCGGTAAAGGCGCCAAAGCTTTAAAAGGTAAAGGCCCACTTAAGCTGGTTTGGAGCTTTGGTGTTGGCTCAAAAAGTGAGGCGTTGAAAACCGAATACGCGATCAAGCAGTTGCCCAAATCCCGCAAAGAAAAACTGGTATCACTCAAACTGATTATTGAGTGGCAAAAAGACAAAATTCAATATATCGAAGTCTCATAATTCATAGCTAAAATGTTTGTTATTGATTAAATCTTAATAGTGTAAGGAGCTATATCGGCTCTAGCTAAGCTTATGAATTTAAATGGTAATTACTCTTACCGTGAATGGGCTGAAATCATAATTTAACTCGTTGTTCTTAATCTCCATTCCAAATTAACATATTGCTCATTTAGAATGTCGTTCTAATTAGTGTTAGACGCTATCATTTATCATCGTTGTCCTACATAATATCCATTAGCCATACAAAGAGATGGTGTCATGCTAGGTTAAAAAATGAGCCAAAGTAGCTCATATAAAACGAGAAAAATATGAAACGTTTACTGATGTTGTTTGGACTTGCCGTATTTTCTGCGTCCGCTCTCTCCCATGGTACTCATGTCCTCAATGGGTACTGGGAATACCAAGATTATCTTTCCACTTTTCCAGAACAAAGAGCATTGACCGATAAAATGGTCGAGGCTGTACAAAATCACCCTGTGCCACTGAGAAGAATCCAAGACAAACCAATTACGATTTCCGTGGTGTATCCGGGCCAACAGATCTCGGATTACTGGGTTCGCAATATTCAAGCTTTTGAGAAGCGTCTCGATAGGCTGAAGATCCGCTATCAAATAAATCAAGTGTTTACCCGTATTAATGCCGATCTCGCGCAGCAGAGTATTTCGTTGCAAGAAGCGATTGAAAACAAGACGGATTATTTGATTTTCACGCTAGATACCACGCGCCACCGCAAGTTTATCGAGCACGTGTTGACCTCTACAGACACCAAACTGATTCTTCAAAATATCACGACGCCAGTGCGAGCTTGGGCAGATAGACAGCCATTTATGTATGTGGGTTTTGACCATGCGACAGGCAGTTTAAAACTGGCGGACTATTTTAAACAAGTAAGTCCGCCAGACAGTAAGTATTCTGTTTTGTATTACTCACAAGGCTATATCAGTGATGCGCGTGGAGATACTTTTATCCATGAAGTGAATACGGATACCAACTTTACCCTTAAGTCTTCGTTTTACACAAAATCAAACAAAGACAGTGGCTACCAAGCGGCTAAAATCAGCATAGAGAACGATAAGGATCTAGACTTTATCTATGCATGTTCAACGGATGTCGCTCTCGGTGCAATGGAAGCGATTCGTGAATCGGGCCAAGACATCTTAGTGAATGGTTGGGGAGGCGGCTCTGCTGAACTTGAAGCCATTGCAAGGGGCGACCTAGATGTTACTGTCATGCGTATGAACGACGATACAGGCATTGCAATGGCAGAGGCGATCAAGTGGGATCTAGCCGGTTTGGAAGTGCCTACCGTTTACTCTGGTGAATTTGAAATTGTCACCAAGGAAGATTCCCCAGAACGTATTTCAGAACTTAAACAGCGAGCATTTAGGTACTCAGGTCACTAATGAAGAAAAGTTACGCCAGTACACCTAGAAACACTTTAGCTAGACTCATTACGCGTATCGTTATTTTGGTGATAGGCGTGATGGCACTTGGCGTGCTTATTCATAATTATGAAACCAGCAGTAATATCGTACAGCAAGAGACGAATCGAACGGTACAGCAAACCTCAAGCCTGATCCAAAACATGTTTGATTATCGTTTGTCGGTGCTGCAAATCCATCAAGACAGTAGCTCACACAGTGAAACTCTCAGAGAGCACTTTGATACGGGTAATGACGAGACTCTGAGCTACTTTTTCTTTGGTGTTGACCAACGTGAACCGGATCATGCACCAGATTTACGCTTTGTCTCAACCCACGATGGTTTGGCTTGGGAAGACGGCAACAGTCAATTTTATGGTTTGGATGAGTCCAACTTAAAGCATATTTCTGATGAGGTTTCGTTCAGCAGTAATTGGCATTTTATTAAACTGAGGACAGATATAGGTAAGCGTCACTTGTTGGCTCGCCGTACCCCTATTGTTGATAACGCTACTGGGGAAGTCCTTGGTCAACTCTATATCGCCATTGTGCTTGACAATAACTTCTCTTTGGCTGAGTCAATCCAACAGGGCAGTAATAGCGAAAATATCGTGATTGAAGCGCAAGGTACACCGGTGACATCGACATTCAGTGGTGATGAAAGCTACACCATTACTGACATCCTCAATTACCAAATGTACGAACAGTTGCCGCGTCATTTCGTTACCATCGCAACCATTAAGATTAATGCTGTTGAAACTCCTTTAATCATTCGAGCTGTTCAAAAAAATAATAATTTCATTGCGTTAGAAGAGAATTATCAGCGTGCGATCATCGTGGTGATTGTGGTGATCATATTGATGTCTTTTTTTGCTCGAACTTGGATTCAAAAGAGAGTCTCAGCCGAGCTTGATAAGCTAATGGACTTTACTCGTTCGGCAAGTGCTAGCGAAGAGTACAACAAGTTCGATGGCTCTAACATTTTCGAATTTCATCATATTGGTTGTACTCTTGAAGACACCTTTGAGCGCTTATCTGAACAGAATCAAAAATTCCAAGATCTCTTTAACTTTGCTCATTCGCCTATCTTAGTTTGGTCTGAAAAAGGCGATTTGATTCAGATGAACCCCGCCGCTCGCATGGCGTTGTTCGATGCTGATGACAATTATGGTCCAATTGCCCAAGAGTTTGAGCAGCGAATGCTGCCTAATATTCAAATGGTGGTTCAGGGTTCTAAACTGACGGGTATTAACGTACCCATTGGTGAAAAGGTGTTTCGTTGGAACATGTCTGCTATTCGCGTGGAACACGGCATCACAGGAGTGGTGGTACAAGGGCAAGATATTACTAAGCTAATCGAGGCGGAAAGACAGGCTGATCGAGCAAGAGAAGAAGCTGAGCATCTTGCGAATGTGCGAGCAGACTTCTTAGCTAAGATGAGTCATGAGATTCGCACGCCGCTCAACGGTATTCTCGGTGTGTCTCAGCTGCTCAAGCGCTCTATGCACAATGAAGATAATCGCGAGCAGGTGGATGTACTGTGTAATAGTGCGGAACATTTACTGGCGGTACTTAACGATATCTTGGACTTCTCAAAGATTGAGCAAGGGCAGTTTAATATTCAAAAGAAAGACTTCCGTTTAGGGGAGTTAGTTAATACCTTAGACAGCATCTATCGACCGCTGTGTGAAGATAAATCCGTCGAATTTACCATTGTGAATCACTTGGTTGATGACATTGAAATCAATACCGACCAAGTACGCCTCAATCAGATCATGTTTAATCTGTTGAGTAATGCTTTTAAATTCACTCATCAAGGCGGTATCTCCGTCAGCTTTGAGCTCGAGAGTATCTTTAACTCCGATCACGCCAGCTTGATCGTTCGAGTGAAAGATTCTGGCATTGGTATTGATGAAAGCAAAATTGATGCTGTTTTTGAACCCTTTGTTCAAGCCGAAGAGACCACCACTCGTGAATATGGTGGCACTGGTTTAGGACTTACAATTGTAAAAAATCTGGTCGATATGCTGGAAGGGGACATTCAAGTCCGCAGCGTGATAGGTCAAGGCTCAGAGTTCACGATAGAAATTCCTGTAGTCGTACACGCCAAGCCGCTATTAGTCGATGCTAAGCAACAAGCTGAGGTTGAGCCAGAGGCGTTGTTTAGTCGACCTTTGAATGTGTTGCTGGTGGAAGACAATCACACCAACGCCTTTATTGCTCAGGCTTTCTGTAAGAAATATGGCATGGTCGTCACCTGGGTAAAAGATGGCTTAGAAGCGATTGAGATGGCTAAGACGATTACCTATGACTTGATCTTGATGGATAACCAACTCCCTAATCTCGGTGGTGTTGAAACCACTCAGCAGCTAAGAGGTGAGATTGGTGTGTCAGCCCCTATTTATGCGTGTACCGCTGATGCTCAAGAGTCAACTAGAGACAGCTTTATGGCCGCAGGGGCGAATTACGTGATTGTAAAGCCGATTAAAGAAGAGTCGCTCCACCAAGCGTTTGTTCATTTCAAAAACTCATACTGGAATGACACAGAGCACTAGGCTTTAACTTAGTGCTCTTTAATGGAGTCTGTTGAAGAGAAGTAACTAATTTTCTGCCTTTATATCGAGCCAGCGACAAAGGCTTGTTCCAATAGCAGCGTTTTCAACTCATCACTCATATCTAGGTGTTCAGGGAATTGGATACCTAGCAGCCAGCCTTGTCTTTGCCTTTTCTTACTTACCACCTTGTAGACAAGATCGTCATCTAAGTACTCATTTAAGTCAGAATTGACTTTTATCTTCCAGCCGACATCAATATCTGATTGCTGGGTAAGATAGATACCGCACCCTGACGCTGAAAAGTCGACTAGTGTGGCATCCAGCGACAAGGTATCAAAAGTGACTTCACAGCTGAGACGTACTTTATACCTTTCGTGTTCACGAATAGGCTTGCTTGCAAAGTTTGAGGGTGGGCGAAGGAAGATTAGATGTGCTGGAGAGGTGATATGAGCCAGTACATTGGTTTTGAACGCGACAATGTGCCCAAGTTCGGTGTCGGTAATCGCACGAACAATAATATCAACGTTTGTGAGCTTTCTCAGCGTCAGTGCTTCTGTCGCTTTTTGCGTAAGCTCTAGGATGAGGTACTGATCTTCTTTGTGTCCGATATAAAGTGTACTGATCTGGATTGAGTCGTCTGGGCCAAATTCCAATACACCTGCTGTTTTTGTACCTGGCTTTAGGTATCTGAACAGTTCTAAGTTTTTATCTTTATGCATATTCGTTACTGAACAATGTTAATCGTTTGATAAAATAATATAACGCCCTGATAAAACTATGTCATTAGTTTCATTGAAGTAATTAGCAGCGTACAACAAAAAAGTGAATCGCTATCTCAAGTAAACAACGGCTTACTCTTGTCGTAAAACAAGATACACTGCTGACAGATATATACTTGATGGAGAAATAGTAAATGGAACTGGAAACCTTATTGAATACTCTGGCTGAAACCCCAGAGGCCGTGCAATTTGAAGATACAATGCAAGTTATCGAAGCTCACTATGATTTTTCTGAGCGCGAATTTCGCAATGGTGAGGTAGTGAACGCTGCAGGGCAGAATAATGGTTCGTGTAAGATTTTTGCTTTTGGTTTAGAGCAAGGCCTATCAGCAGAGCAAACACTTGCTTGTTTTGGTCAATTTTATCGTAACGACGTGCTAGGTTTTCCTGAGAACAGCGACCATCAAAATATTCGTAACTTTATGGTTCATGGCTGGAATGGTATCCAGTTTTCTCAGCCTGCGCTGGTTGCAAAAGTGAAGTAGACACTAACCAGGTAACGATTAGGTCGAGATTTAATCTCAGTATTTTGAAGCGAGAAAACAACCTCTCGCTTTTTTTGTCTATGTTGAACTGGCTAGTAACTTGCTATCCAGTAACTTACTAAATGGGCTCTAAACTACTGAACGGGCAGGGCAGACAAGCACTTACGACACATACAAACTCCAGCCTTTGGAATATCGCTAGTATCTCGTTTTTCTAACTCAAAACACCAACACGTCTCTTTGCCCGCACTGATATCGCATTGAGCTGGCTCATTACACTGTGGACATTGGTGAGTCGAACTCGCGCCACTAAGATTATCCATAACCGACGTTTGCTCTTCTTCAGATAAGCCTTTCCAACCTATAATTTCATCCATTGTTCGAAAGCAGCCACTACACATTCCGCCATTATTTTTACAAGCCGCTCGGCAAGGTGTTTTCATTTCTCTAACCTGTGATTCATTTGGGCTGAAATGTAGCATATTTGTTTCTTCTTGAAGAGCCGTTAAGCTAAGAAATTACTCAGTTAAATTTAGAAATGACCTCGTAATTTTTAGGCTTTTCATGTAGCATCTCGCCCCTTTTGTTGAGTGGGGGGATATTATGTTTATTGGATTTGATTATGGAACAGCGAACTGTTCTGTCGCGGCGATGGTTAATGGAGAGCCAAGCCTGTTACCGCTAGAAGGTAACAACCACTATATTCCCTCAACCGTGTTTGCGCCTACTCGTGAGAGTGTTTCTGAACATCTATTCCGCCACTTGAATATCAAGCCGAGTGATGCGATCGGTGAGCAAGTACTACGACGTGCGATTGCGCTGAACAGAGAAGAGAGTATCGACTTAGTGCCAGAAGACATGGCATTTGGTCAGGCTGCGTTGGACTTATATTTAGAAGACCCTCGCGATGTTTATTATGTTAAGTCCCCTAAATCTTTCCTTGGCGCGAGTGGACTGCATGATGTGCAGGTGAGCTTTTTCGAAGATTTAGTGTGCGCCATGATGGCAAATATCAAGAATCAAGCCGAACTCACGACTCAAGAGCAGATCAAGCAAGCTGTTATCGGCCGACCAATTAACTTCCACGGTCGAGGTGGTGAAGAGGCGAACAGACAAGCTGAAGACATACTGTCTCGCGCAGCTAAGCGTGCCGGTTTCCTTGATATCGCTTTTCAATTTGAGCCCGTAGCCGCAGGCCTTGATTACGAAAGCACATTAACTGAAAACCAAACAGTATTGGTTGTTGATATTGGCGGTGGTACCACCGATTGCTCATTATTAGAAATGGGACCAACGTGGTCTGGTAAAGCGGATCGTACCCAGAGCTTGTTGGCACACAGTGGGCAAAGGGTAGGGGGGAATGACCTCGATATCTATCTTGCATTCAAACAACTGATGTCACCTTTTGGTATGGGCAGCAAAGGCATTTCGGGTATTGATATGCCACTGACTCAATTCTGGAACCCAATTGCGATTAATAATGTTGAAGCTCAAAAGAACTTCTATTCAAGAGAAAACCTAGCGGCATTAAAATTACTTCGTAAAGAAGCGTCAGAGCCTCAAAAGCTAGAACGTTTGATGAAGGTTTATCACGACACTTTGGGTTACGGTATTGTGCGTAGAGCGGAAGAGGCCAAGATTGCGCTGGCAGAATCCCCTCAATATCGTGCTGCGATTAATGTTGCCTCTGAACTGGTCGAGGTAGATATCTCAGTCGAACAGATGGTTGAAGCGATTGAAACACCAAAGTCTAAGATGATTGAGTTGGTTAAAGAAGCGATTCAACAAGGCCAGAAAAAGCCAGACGTAATCTACATGACGGGTGGTTCCGCTCGTTCACCGATACTTCGTGAAGCCGTACAACAAGCTGTGCCGAATGTACCGATTGTGAGTGGTAATTACTTCGGTTCAGTAACTGCAGGTTTAGCTCGTTGGGCTGAGGTTTGCTTCAAATAAGAGTTCAATGATGAGTTATGAAGGGCAACCAGTCGCTGATTGGTTGCCCTTTTTTTGTTTTTCTCTAATGAACTTTCTATTGAACGATTTTTCCTAGCTCATATTGGGATTTGTTTCACAAAGCTAAATATTTCAGCTGAGCTCTACGTGTTACAAAATGTTTCAAAGGCAAAGGCGAGCCTCTCGATGGTCTGATGAGTTACCTTGGGTTTAGATTTTTAATGCTTTTTTAGTGACTATAAAATCAAAAATAATCAAAGTATTTATCTCAAAGAATGAAAGGAGATCCCAGCAATTGTCGTGTTAATTAACTGTTTTAAAAGGTATTTTTGTTTTTTATAGTGCGATTTTTTTTATTTTATATATTTTAATGCAACTTTCTTGTCATTCGTATATTAGGGTTTGCCTACTTGTTAAATGCAGGTAACAACTTCTCCGTAAGCACGAGGTTGTTAGTGAATAACTCACCCAGTTACATAATGGACATGACAAATGAATAAGAAACTTTTAGCGCTAGCAATTTCTGGTGCAGTATTTGGTACACAGGCAGTTGCAGTAGAACTTTACAACGAAGACGGCACAACATTCTCAGTTGGCGGTCACGTTTCAGTTGCAGTTGGTGATGTAAACAGCGACGATCGTCAAAACAGCGATGACATCGGTGTTGAAACTGTTTCTCCACGTATCAACTTCGGTGCAACTCACGAACTTGGTAACGGCTTTACTGCTGATGCTAAAGGTGAATGGGCGCTAAACATGCTTGACGGTGGTGATCAGTCATTCACAACTCGTCTTGGTTACGTTGGCCTTTCTCACGATGATTACGGTCGTGCAGCAGTAGGTACTCAATGGGCACCTTACTACAACGTTGCTGGTGTAGCAGATATGCCAATCGCATTTGCGAATGACTTCATCTATGAAGATCACGGTAATCTAGGTACTGGTCGTGGCGAAGAGATGGTTAGCTACGGCAACGCTATCGACTTCGGTAACGCTGGTTCTCTAAACGCAGCTGTTGCATGGCAAGGCCGCAAGACTGATAAAGTTTCAGATACAAACACAAACAAATACGGTAACCGTGCTCAAATTGCATTGAACTACGCAATTGCTGATTTCACAGCAAACTACGCATACAACACTGGTGATGTTACATTTGGTAACATTGGCGGTGGTTCTAAAACCGCTGATTCTAACGTAGTGAGTGCTACTTACGGTTCTTACGGTTCTGAAGGTCTATTCTTAGCTGGTGTTTATGCTATGAATAACTACATGAACTCAAGCGCTGGTGTTGCTTTAGAAGAGACAGTTGCAGTTGAATTACTTGCTTCTTACGCACTTTCTAACAGCCTGAACTTAAGCGTTAACTACGAAGCGGTAGAAGACGACAAGATGAGTGAAACAGTATTTGCTACAACTGCTCTACAAGCTGAGTACAACTTCACATCTCAGTTCGTAGGCTTTGCTGGTTACCAGTTCGACCTACAAGGTTCTGGCGTGTACAAAGAAAAAGCTGACGACCAGTGGCTACTTGGTGCTCGTTACTACCTATAAGTCGCAGACTGATTTAGCATAGTGTTTACTCCTTAGGTTTACCTTTTAGGATACTGTCCTAGACACCATGCTAAGCCCTCTCAAACCTTTTGGTTAGAGAGGGCTTTTTTCGTTTTGGGCTTTTGTCTTGAATGGTGATTTCGCACTATTGCGACCTTCGTATAAACGCTTTCAAATCATCGAATTGAGCTAAAGATCAGAATTTAGATATTGGTAACCATCTTGTCGAAGACTCTCATTTTATGATGCGCTAAACTCTGCGTTCCAAGAATAGTTCAGGGACAAACTATGAGCAGCGTTGTAGATCAGGAACAATTGATGAATTCGAAACGAACCGCAACACCGACCAAGGTGCTGTGTGTTGGGCGTAACTATGTCGATCACATTGAAGAACTTAACAACGCGATCCCTGACTCTATGGTGGTGTTTAATAAACCAAGCACCAGCGTGACTTCCTCTCTTTCTTCGTTTCATCAAGAAGCACTGCACTATGAAGCTGAAATCTGCTTTATCGTTGAAAATGGCCAATACTCAGCCGTGGGCTTAGGGTTAGACCTCACCAAGCGTGAGTTGCAAAGTAGCTTAAAAGCGAAAGGCTTACCTTGGGAACGCGCCAAAGCTTTTGATGGCTCAGCCGTATTTAGTCGCTTTGTTCCAATTGATAACTTAGACCTTGCAGACTTAAACCTAGAGTTGTTTATTAACTGTGTTCGTGTTCAGAAAGGACATGTTGAGCAGATGCTTTACTCTCCAAAAACTATCCTAGAAGAGCTGTCTTCTTATACCACCTTACTAGACGGCGATGTTGTGATGACAGGTACGCCAAAAGGTGTTGGGGCCGTACATCGAGGCGATATCTTCCTTGGTCGCCTAAAGTGTGGCGATACGACATTGATTGAGATCGAATGGGTAGCAAGTTAATTAGTCTTTTCTATTTAGTTAATAAATTGGCTTTGTCGCTTAATGTTGGTTTTTAATTCGATTAAATAAACGTCGAACAACTGATTGCATCTGGAAGGGTGTTAGTAATTGATATAAAATCCGCCTCCGTTTTTATCAATGCTGACCCTCATGATCGACTTAACCATTTTACCTGTCTACCTGACTGCCGTTGTTGCACTTCTTCTTTTACCTGGCCCTGATATGTTACTGATTGCGAGTTCAAGCATGAGCTATGGCCGTAAGGTCGGCGTGTTTGCAAGCCTAGGTAATGCGACTTCTGGAATCATTCTGACAGTATTAGCGGCCATGGGTGTATCAGCGTTGATCGCAATGAGCCCAATAGCGCTTAAAGCTCTCCATTTGTTAGGCGGCGCGTACTTGTTGAAGATGGGTTGGGATTGCCTGCGAACAGAGCAGGGTAACGCGCCTGAGTTAAGCGATAACTTTGCAGCAAAAGCGTACTATCAAAGAGCGCTAATCAGTAACCTGCTTAATCCTAAAGCGTTGGTTTTCTTTGTGATGTTTCTGCCTCAGTTTGTGTCGACGAATATTGAAGCGACTTCCGGTCAGCAGATGCTTGTTCTGGGTTTATTACTGAATGTTCTCGGCTTAACGTTTAACTTTTTGCTGGTGGCGTTAGTGGGTACGATTGGTAAATCTCTCGTAGAAAACGCGAAGTTTCGTACCTATCAACAGAAAGTCATGGGCGGAGTTTTCATCGTGTTAGCTATCTGGATGTTGTCTTCTTTCTTTACTTCGTAGACGAATCAAATCAGACATCTTCTCGTGGTTAGCCGCTGAGACAAAAATGGACGCTACGAGCGTCCATTTTTTATATTTAACCGTTACATGTTGAACGCGCTAAATCGCTATGAATTCAACTCTTGTTGGTGTTGTTCAATCAGTTTCTCCATGTACTTCTCACCGCGCAGGCGAGTGTCTTCGTAGGTTTCTGTCCCTTCAAATTTTGTCACCGTCTCATAGTAGACCTTAACTTTTGGCTCAGTACCGGAAGGTCTTACGATAATGCGTGAACCATCTTCGAGATGATAGATGAGTACGTCACTTGCAGGCAGGTTAATGGCTTCAGTATTGCCACCAATGACGAAGCGCAAAGAAGACTGCAGATCTTCAATCACAGAGATAGCAACACCGTTTATTGCTTTAGGTTGTGCCGCTCTGAGTTTAGAACCAATCGATGGCGAATCTGGGTCAAGAGCAATGCTTCGCTGCGCGTTGGTGTGAACCCCATGTTCAAATGAAATTTGAGCAAGAAGATCCCAGACAGTTCGACCTTGAGATTTTAACTCCTCAACCAATTGAGCAAACACGACAATAGCAGACAGCCCATCTTTGTCTCGTACTTGAGTACCAATTGTGTAGCCTAATGCTTCTTCATAGGCGAACAAGAAGTCGTTCTGATCATTTTCCAATTGCATGCCAATATTCGCTAACCATTTAAAGCCTGTCAGTGTTTGGAAATAAGTCGCCCCGTGGGATTGAGCTACTTTTTCAAGCAATGTTGAAGATACGATACTGTTACCAACTAACTGGTTTTTGGTATGAGGTTTGGATAACAAGTAATGCGCGAATAGCACACCAACTTGGTCACCTGTTAGCATTTTGTAAGAGCCATCATATGTTCTCACTGCAACCGCAAATCGGTCTGCATCTGGATCGTTGGCACAAGCAATGTCGGCATCTACACTTTTGGCTAGGTTAACCACCAGATCCATCGCGCCTTTTTCTTCCGGATTCGGGAAGTTGACGGTCGGGAAGTTACCATCGGGCTCTCTTTGTTCTGCGACGCTGAATACCTTATGGAAACCAGAATCGTGAAGTAGATCCTCGGCCATTTGTGCGCCGACACCATGCATTGCGGTATAGGTGATAGTGGTGTTCGCCGATTCGATCTCGTCACTCACGTATGGGCTCTGATTTATCGCAGCGCGGTAGGTTTGATAATAGCCTTCAGTTAACCACACCAACTTTCCTTGCGATTCAGCGTCACTTAGGCTCATTAAAGGGAGCGGCTTGGTCGATGCGATATCGATTTCAGCGGCAATACCCGCATCGTGAGGAGGAATGATTTGAGCGCCATTCTCCCAGTACACTTTGAAACCATTGTATTCCGGTGGGTTGTGGCTGGCCGTCACCACAACGGCAGCTGCGGCGTTGAAGTGCTCAATACCAAAGGCAACGATAGGGGTCGCCGCGACGTTCGAGGTTAGATAAACCTTAATGCCTAAAGCCGTGAGTACGGAAGCGGTATCAATCGCGAACTGCTTTGAATCTAAACGGCCGTCATAACCGACGACCACACCGCGAATGGTCGCATTAGCGACATGTTCGATTAAGTAGTGGCCGAGCCCGGTTGCTGTTTCCTGTATGACTAAACGGTTCATTCGATTTGGGCCGCATCCAACTTTGCCTCTAAGTCCTGCCGTTCCGAACTCTAATCGTTGAGTAAAGCGGTCTTCAAGTTCGTCGTGCATTCCCTCATCGATGAGGTGTTGAAGTTCTTCACGAGTTCTTGGATCTGGGTCTCTCGCTAACCAATTCATTGCATCTTGCATAATCACTAAACCTATTAATGTCTGTATGACTTACCGTTGATTTAATTTAAGTGATATTGATTCTCATTTCCATGGGGGCAATCGTAAAACTCGATATAAAATAAATTCCAACGGCAAGAGGGCACGTAGATTAAGCCACTTCAAATAATTGACTGTTTAGTAAGTAAACTTACCTTGAATAATTGGATATCACTAACTAGCCTTTTACATAAATATAACAAAATTTAACAAATTCGCCGTTTTTGAATCTTTCATGGAAACCTCCAACGCTTTTGAACCGTATTAGTTCTTGGGTTTATATGAGGTCAGTAGCCTGCTCACAGGCTAGTTCCATGTGAGTTGTAGATTGAGATTCAGCCTTTTCATGTGTAGCTGGAATAACAATGAATGTTGTCCAGTTCGCAACGATATTTAGGTCGCAAGTATCCAATTAGGAAGGACAAGGAGAGATCTTTTGAAAAGATTACTGGTTAGGCTAGCGTGGCTTTTGAAGAGTTTTGTTGTGCTTTTAGTATCGCCTTTAGTGCACGCTAGCAGTGATTACAACATGACTCAAGGCGTCACTGAGATCAGTGGTAAGGTGTATGAACTTCATATGCTGATCTTCTACATCTGTTGTGCGATTGCCTTTGTTGTTTTTGGTGTGATGTTTTATTCGATTTTGAGGCACAGGAAATCGAAGGGCGCAGTTGCTGCCCATTTTCACGAAAGCACGAAAGTCGAAATTCTTTGGACCATCATCCCTATCATCATTCTCATCGCTATGGCGATACCCGCCACCAAAACCTTAATAGCGATGGAAGATACCTCCCAATCAGATCTGACCGTTAAAATCACCGGGTCACAATGGAAATGGCATTACAGCTATTTTGGTGAAGACGTCGAATTTTTCAGCCTTCTAGCGACCAGTGACAAAGAGATTGAAGGCCTCGAAGTGAAAGGCGCGCATTACCTGCTAGAAGTTGATAAGCCGCTGGTACTGCCTGTTGACCGTAAAGTCCGTTTCTTGATGACTTCCGATGATGTGATTCACTCATGGTGGGTGCCAGCATTCGCCGTTAAGAAAGATACCATTCCGGGCTTTATTAATGAGGCTTGGACTAAGATAGATGAGCCTGGTGTTTACCGAGGGCAGTGTGCAGAGTTGTGTGGTCGTGCCCATGGTTTCATGCCGATCGTGGTGCATGCCATGGAAGAAGATGAGTTTGACGCATGGCTAGCGGAGCAGAAAGAGTTAGCGATAGCCGAACAACAAGCCGCAAAAGATGCATTAGGTGCGTCACTTTCCTTGGCGGAGTTGAATACCATCGGTGAAGAGGTTTACAAAACTCGATGTGCGGTTTGTCACCAAGCAAACGGTGAGGGCATTCCTGGAGCATTCCCTGCCATCAAAGGAAGTCCTATTGCCCTTGGTGATGTGGATGTTCATATCGACACAATTGTTTATGGTCGTGGCGGTACGGCGATGCAAGCATTCGATAATCAGTTAACCGAGAAAGAGATCGCAGCGGTAGTAACTTATCAACGAAACGCTTGGGGTAATGATACCGGCGATATTGTTCAGGCCTCAGATATCAACGCTTATAAGGCGAAGCAAGAAGGCAGTTCTGAAAGCTCAACGGATGATGCACAAAATGATGCTAAGGATCAGTTATGAGTTCACCAATCAATAAGCCGGTGAAATCGGCTCCAGCAGAAGATCAAGTACTGAGCCATTCTGTGGAAGGCACCTTGGGCAATAATGATTTGCCTGTTGATGATCACGATTCACATGCGGCACCTAAAGGCTGGGCTCGTTGGCTGTATTCAACCAATCATAAAGACATTGGTACACTTTATTTGTGGTTCAGCTTTGCAATGTTCTTAACGGGCGGCGCAATGGCGATGGTGATCCGTGCGGAGCTGTTCCAACCGGGTTTGCAACTCGTTGAGCCAGATTTCTTCAATCAGATGACTACAGTCCATGGTTTAATCATGGTATTCGGTGCCGTAATGCCTGCATTTACGGGTTTGGCTAACTGGATGATTCCGATGATGATCGGTGCACCAGATATGGCGCTGCCGAGAATGAACAACCTCAGTTTCTGGATCTTGCCTTTTGCGTTTCTAATCTTAATCGGATCTTTGTTTACAGAGGGTGGCGGCCCGAGCTTTGGTTGGACCTTCTACGCGCCACTCTCGACAACTTATGGCCCAGACAGTACCGCGCTATTCGTATTCTCAGTTCATATTATGGGGATCAGTTCGATCATGGGGGCGATTAACGTCATCGTAACCATAGTGAACATGCGCGCTCCGGGTATGACTTGGTTCAAGCTACCGATGTTCGTATGGACATGGTTAATTACCGCTTTCTTGCTGATAGCCGTGATGCCCGTTCTCGCGGGGGCTGTGACTATGGTACTGACTGACAAGTATTTTGGGACTAGCTTCTTTGATGCCGCTGGTGGTGGTGATCCCGTCATGTTCCAGCACATATTCTGGTTCTTTGGGCACCCCGAAGTGTACATCATGATCTTGCCGTCTTTTGGTATTGTCTCAGCCATCATCCCTGCATTCAGTGGTAAGCGCCTGTTTGGTTATCACTCGATGGTTTATGCGACCTGTAGTATCGCACTGTTGTCATTTTTGGTTTGGGCACACCACATGTTCACCACGGGTATGCCAGTATTTGCCGAACTGTTCTTCATGTATTGCACCATGTTGATAGCGGTGCCGACCGGTGTGAAAGTCTTCAACTGGGTGGCGACCATGTGGCGCGGTGCTTTGACCTTTGAAACACCAATGCTGTTTGCGATTGCCTTCATTGTTTTGTTTACGATTGGCGGGTTATCTGGATTGATGCTCGCTATCGTGCCAGCTGATTTCCAATACCACGATACTTATTTTGTTGTGGCTCACTTCCATTATGTTCTGGTAACCGGTGCCGTGTTCTCGATTATGGCTGCTGCCTATTATTGGCTGCCTAAGTGGACCGGACATATGTACGACCACAAGCTCAGCCTGTGGCATTTCTGGACGTCGGTGATTTCAGTTAATGTACTGTTTTTCCCGATGCACTTTTTAGGGTTAGCGGGTATGCCGCGTCGTATTCCTGATTATGCGATTCAGTTTGCTGACGTTAACCAAGTCGTGTCGATTGGTGGTTTTGCGTTTGGGTTGTCTCAGCTAATTTTCTTATGGCTAGCGATTAAGTGCGTAAGAGGGGGAGAGCCTGCGCCAAGTAAGCCTTGGGATAGAGCTGAAGGTCTTGAATGGACAGTACCAAGCCCTGCGCCTCACCACACCTTTACCCATCCGCCGAAAGTGGATTAGAGGGCAGAACCATGAGTGATAAGCAAAGCGATCCCAATCAAGATAAAAAACAACCTAAGCGCCTGTCTAATAAGCGATCGACCAAAAAGCTGACGGGCTACTTGGTGTTGAGCGTGGTTGCGATGTTTTGCTTCGGTTTCGCTTTGGTGCCGCTCTACGATGTCATGTGTGAGGCCTTAGGCATCAATGGCAAAACTAATACTGTTTCAGCGGTGCAACCTCAGGGAATGCAGCCAGACTACTCTCGTACGGTTCGAGTCGAATTCATGTCCCACATCAAGCCAGATATGCCATGGCAGTTTTCGCCTGAAGTTCGAGTGTTAGAGGTTCATCCTGGTGAGGTGGTTCAAACTAACTACATTGCCAAAAACCTTTCTGGAGCCTCATTGGTTGGCCAAGCCGTACCGTCGGTTTCTCCAGGTATGGGGGCAACCTACTTCAATAAGATGGAATGCTTTTGCTTTAATCAGCAGCCATTGGACGGGCACAAGAGCGCAGAAATGGGTTTGATATTTTACATTGAGCCAGATATTCCAGAATCGATACATACGCTGACGCTCTCTTACACATTATTCAATATCACGAATGAGGTGGGTGCTGCGGCCAATAAATCTGAGCCTAACGTACTCGCAAGTAACTAGGAATTTACAGAACCAGTATCAACATAAGGAGTTGAGCGATGAGTTCTAAAAAGGAAGTGTATTTCGTTCCACATCAAAGTCACTGGCCATTGGTGGGTGCTGTAGCACTGTTTTTGGTCGCGGTTGGCGCTGGCTTGACGGTGCAAAACATGGGTACCGACGCCGCAGGTAGTGTGTTTGGCAAAGCGGTGTTGTTAGTCGGGTTTGCTGTGCTGCTTTACATGCTCGCAGGTTGGTTTAGCAATGTGATCACAGAATCATTGAGTGGTCTCTATTCTGAGCAGATTTCTCGTTCTTTTAGACAAGGAATGAGTTGGTTCATCTTTTCCGAAATCATGTTCTTTGGCGCTTTCTTTGGCGCGCTTTTCTATGCTCGAATGATTTCTGTGCCTTGGATTGGTGGTGCGGGCAATAATGAAATGACCCATGAAGTATTGTGGCCGATGTTCCAATCAATTTGGCCACTAACGACGACCCCTGATGGCGTAACGACACAAGCCATGCCTTGGCAAGGTATCCCGCTTAAGAACACCATTATTCTGCTGCTTTCCTCTGTGACGCTGCACATGGCACATATCAGTCTTGAACAAAATAAGCGTATGGCTTTGATCGTGTGGTTGGAGATAACCATTGTTCTGGCTGGCTTCTTCCTGTTCTTCCAAGTTGAAGAGTATCTTCACGCTTATCAAGAGATGGGGCTGACACTTCAGTCTGGCATCTACGGTAATACCTTCTTTTTGCTTACTGGGTTTCATGGCTTACATGTCTGTTTAGGGACGATCTTTTTGATTGTGTTGCTGGCAAGGGTTGCGAAAGACCACTTCACTCCGAAAGACCACTTTGCGTTCCAAGCGGGCAGTTGGTATTGGCACTTTGTTGATGTGGTTTGGTTAGGCCTGTTTGTATTTGTCTATGTGCTTTAACTGCTGAGCCTATCGGGGATTAATAGGGGCGAGGGTTAGGAGTTATCACTCCTGATCCCAAAGCAAGTAATAAAAGTAGCACGACAACGGCTGACCACATGACACGACGCCCCAAGAAGTGACTGAGCCTTTTTCCATTGTGTTTGCCCGAGGCGATTTGGATTAGGCCTTTCATCAAATTGAAAGCGATAAAAAACAGCAAAGCGACCAAGACGACTTTAAATAACAGAACAAAGGTAGATGACGCCATAGTGATAACTCCAAACCGATTGATTGATGATGAACACAAGTTCCGCAGTAAAGGTTTTTGGATAGCGGTTGTTTTAACTGTGGTTTCAGTCGGCGCTTTAATCAAGTTAGGTTTGTGGCAACTCGATCGTGGTAACGAGAAATTACGTTATGAACAGCAATTAGCTGAGAGAGCACATCTCTCGTCACAACCTTTGGGTGTCGTTATTTCTGAGTTGCGAGAGCTGGATTTATCTGGTCAAGAGTCATTAAATCCTCAAACCCTAAACGGGTTAAAGGCTGATGTTGAATTAGTCAATACGAGCGGCTTGATGCTCTTGTTAGACAACCAGATAAGCCAAGGAACGGTAGGGTATGTGATTTACATGTTGGGTGAGGTTCGCTTTGAAGATGGAAACCAGTCCTTAGTGGCTGAAAAACAGTTGTTGATCGATCTTGGGTTTGTTCCGGCAAGTAATGACAGAAGAGAACTACCGCAATTAGGAAGTATCACTGTACCAACCAAAATGTCAGGGCGCTTGTATACACGCTCAATTAATCCTTTAAGTCATGAGTTGGGTTTAGAAAATACGACACCGAATAGAATCCAAAACCTAAACATAGCAGCGTTATCACAGTATACAGGACAAGAAGTGCTGCCCTTTGTCTTCCAACCTCAGAGTTTAGATTCATGGCCCTATGAAATGTTATGGCGTCCAACGGCGATGAGGTCTGAGAAGCATTTTGGTTACTCATTTCAATGGTTTGTTATGGCTGCGGTACTTTTGTTTTTGATGTTGTTGATTGGCTATCGGTACCTAAAAGCAACACCTATCACGAGGAATAAGGATGGATAAATCTCAAGCACAAGTGAACAGGGAAATTACCGAGGCAAACATGGCTGAGCTCAGAAGCCGTCGTACTAAAGGACGCTTGGTATTAATCGGACTCGTTTTAATTTTCGCTTTGCCAGCCATTATCGCCAAAACTGTGTTGGATCAGAATTGGTATACGTCAGGTGTCACTAACTCAGGCGAATTGGTAGAACCAAGAATTACACTAGCGGATTTTGGCGTAACGGTACCCATGGCAGGAGAGGGTTGGGTTGTGGGGTATATCGCACCGATGGAGTGCGAAAGCTTGTGTGAACAACAGCTTCATTATTTGAATCAAAGCTACTTAGCGTTAGGGAAAAACAAAGAGCGAGTGACCGCCGTTGTTTTCGTCTCAGAAGGTAACTCGTTGTCGGGTTCGCTCAACAAGCCTGATTTATCTTTGTTAGCTGGTGGTGATCAGTTAAGCACCGAGTTTTCGCCGGCTTCCATTGTCATTATTGACCCGCTAGGACAGTTGGTTATGGAGTACAAAAGCGTGTCGGAACCGTCGCAGTTAGTCGGGCAATCCAAAGGTATGATTCATGATTTAAGAAAGCTACTTAAGCTGTCACGAGTTGGGTAGTTGATGGCGCAAATGCTTGAGCTTAAGCAGCGAAAGGGAATAAGTATAGGGAGATAAGTGATGCAGAATAAAGCCCCTGATTTACTGATGCTTGTGATGAGATTAACTATCTTGTTAACCCTTACCGTGATTGTTCTCGGAGCTTATACACGCCTGTCTGATGCTGGCCTTGGCTGTCCTGACTGGCCGGGTTGTTACGGTAAGATCACCGTTCCGTCTGATGCCCAAGCGGTGAGTCAAGCCAATCTGCAATTTCCAGAGCGAGCTCTTGAAGCAGACAAAGCGTGGATAGAGATGATCCATCGCTACTTTGCAGGAACATTAGGGTTGCTTATCTTTGTCGTTGTAGCTTGGTGTATTAAAAAGAACATCACACCAGTTGGTCTTCCATTACTTATCTCTGCCACTGTGATTTTTCAGGCTTTGCTTGGAATGTGGACGGTGACTCTTAAGTTGATGCCCGTTGTGGTTATGGCGCATTTGATGGGGGGGTTCACGTTGCTGTCACTGTTGTGTCTGCTCTACTGCCGTTTGTCTCAATTCCAAAGCCGTTTTGGCGAGGCTTCTTATTCTCCAACACTTAAATTTTGGGCGTTGTTTGGGTTACTCATTGTGGTTGGGCAGATACTGCTTGGTGGTTGGACATCGTCAAACTATGCCGCTTTGGTGTGTACCCAATTGCCTATTTGTGAAGGTAACTGGATGAGCTACCTCGATTTCAAAAATGCGTTCGATTTTGCTCAACACGGACACGATAACTATGAGTTTGGTGTGTTGGAGTATCCCGCGAGGCTTACCATACATGTCATGCACAGGTTCGGGGCTATTGTGGCGACATTAACGGTGCTGATGGTCGTGTACCAGTTATGGAAGTTTGGCCAAGTGCCTCACCAAAAGCTGAGCATGATTGTCGCAATAGTGTTGTTTACTCAAATCAGCCTTGGGATCAGTAATGTATGGTTTCATCTGCCAATCTCAGTTGCGGTTTTGCATAACCTAGTCGCAGTAATGTTGCTCATCAGCATGGTTGTAACCAATTTTGTGGTGTGGCAACGCAAACCGAGTGAGAGCTTGGTGAAGAACAGTGTATTACAAGGAGGTAATCATGGTCAGTAGAACGTCAACACAGTATGAAGTGGTGGCTCAAGACGCAGCCTTAACTCATAAGATAACAGCCAATAATGACATAACTTTAAGTAACGAAAAGGCTGAAAAAAACAAAGCCACTTGGAAAGTTTATTTAACGCTGACTAAGCCTAAAGTGGTGGCTTTGATGTTGCTGACAGCATTGGTTGGGATGTGTTTGGCCGTGCCGAATGGATTGCCTTTGCAACAAACTTTGTTCGGAATGATTGGGATAGGGTTAATGGCAGGTTCAGCGGCTGCGTTTAACCATTTGATCGATAAAAAGATCGACGGCCAGATGACTCGAACAAATCGACGCCCTTTACCATCCGGTGAGCTGAGTAGTGTGCGTGTGTTTAGCTTTGCAGCAGGTATCGGCTTATTTGGGTTCGCTACGTTAGTGGTGTGGGTCAATCAACTCACGGCTTGGCTAACCTTTGCAAGTTTATTGGGCTATGCGGTCATCTATACCATGTACTTGAAGCGAGCGACGCCACAGAACATCGTAATTGCAGGGATAGCTGGCGCAATGCCACCGTTATTGGGCTGGACGGCAGTCACCAACGAGCTGCATTCAAATGCTTGGTTGTTGGTGATGATCATCTTTATTTGGACGCCTCCTCATTTCTGGGCGTTGGCAATTCATCGTCGTGATGAGTATGCCAAAGTGAACATCCCCATGTTGCCTGTGACTCACGGAATCGAATACACCAAGACGTCTATTCTTCTGTATACCTTTTTGCTTAGCATCGTGTGTATATTGCCTGTATTGGTTGGCATGAGCAGCTGGATATATCTGAGCGCTTCATTGGTGCTCAACGGCGGGTTTGTTTATCACGCTTGGGTACTGAAATATCGTGATGAACCCAATATGGCCATGAAGACCTTTAAGTTATCCATCTATCATCTCATGATCTTGTTTGTGGCTCTGTTGGCAGACCACTATCTACTTTGATAACCGCATTTCTGCTGTTGCTGAATAAGAAAACGGATGCTCTGGGCATCCGTTTTTGTTTGGTTGATGACTAAAACTCACCCAATACAAAGTAAGTATCTAGCGAGTACTTAGTCCACTTTGTTCCAAGCACTTTGCCAGTGTGAACCGACACCTGGTTCGTACTGAGTTGCTGTTGGAGCCCATTGAACACAGTAGCCAGAGTATGGGAACTCTTTACACTGATAAACGCCACCATCGCTGCTTAGAACCTTTGTTCCTGCTGTGTAAGACTCAATGCTTTCTGGGAACACGAAGTCGTAGTCGCCTGCTGGTGGCGGTGTTTGCTCGTCCATAAGATGAAAATCAAGCGTGTTCTGATCCACTAAGTTACCTTGGTCATCTTTCGTCACAACCACAAGCATGTGGTGGCCAGCTTCAGACTTAGAAAGAGTCAGTTGAACATCTTCAACTTGTCCGTCTGTTAGGTCCGATTTCTGAGAGGCAAGTGCTTCACGGTGATGGTTGTACACGGTAAGCTCAGCTTGGATATCGCCTGTTGCCGCTAACGTAAGATCAAGCTGAGTAGGTTGGCTCTCATCGATAATGTACTCTGATTCTAAGCCCGAGACTTCAAGATCATGCTCGGGTTCTGGAGTATCAATCTTGTAGCCGATTTCGACACTGTTAAAGCCAGAGCCTGCTTTTAGATAAACAGGATTCGTGCCGTAAACGGGTGCGAAATCGCCTTGGTCATTCAATTGACCTGCTTTGATTTGCGTCTGCTCTTGGTTGATCTTAGAAGCAAGCGCGTAAGACCAGTTATTGGCTTTGCCTTGTTCAGAAGTTTCAATCACAAGCTCAGTGCTGTATGAAGCGTTCTCACCAGACTGGTCGAATACACGCGTATAAACAGCGTCACCAACATTCAGGTCTTGTGTCGGGTTGATTTGACCACCTTGATCCCAATCAGGAATGATAGGGCCGTCACCATCAAATTTCACGTCGATAACGTTGTAGAAAGCCGCTGCAGTGTCACCTACATCCCATACGGCAAGGATCACTTGATAACCTTCACGCTCTGGCACATTACACAAGTGACTGACTTGCATCGGTGGCTGTTCCATATTGCCTTCAACAACACAGAATGGCGTTAAGTCAAAAGAGCTGCGAGCCAACGGCTGGTTTGGATTCCAGTCGGGTTGAGTAATGTAATATTTCCAATCGCGAGTCTTGTGGTTAGCTGTGAATGTCCACTCGAAGTATTGAGAACCAGACTTGATAGGGCGTTTAACCCAGCGGTCTGCCTTTTGTTCGTCTAGTGCTGCTGCTAAAGAAGATTGCGCACTGGCGATTCTCCCATCAGCAGGGCCAACTTCTGGGAAGCCTTCAGGGCCTTCTACACTTTGTGGTTCGTATTGGATACCACCACAGTTGGTGTTTTTCTCTTGCGTATCACTCGCAGGGAACTTACATAGGGCAACACGGCTCTCAGCTACGCCATTGTTGTATGCCGAGACATAACCGTGACCGAAGCTTGCACCGCTTACGCTAAGAAGCGATAGCGCGATGAGTGATTTTTTTTGGAGTTGTTTCATTATTTGTCCTTACTGTATTTGGCCGACAAAAAAGAGAACACCCCGGCATGCATTTACACTTAAATTCTATTAAGTGGCGGCCCCGCTATCATAGACAGAATATTTGTCGACAGACCGGTGGCTTTGCGTCTTATTCTTTCAAATAGTTTGCCAGAAGTGCGTTTGAGCAATCGAAATGTAGCCAACCACTTTTATAAATGCGAATCAATCGATTGAAATGTGGAATGCCAATCTCGAACTTTTAATTCTTGATACAAATTAACTTGCTATATGTTTAGTTCGTTAACGTATAAATTATTGATATAAATAAAGCATTTGCTCTAATCGTTTTAGTGAATGACTTTGGGCTGTTTCGCTTCGCTCTGTACAACAATTGTGCACATATCAAAACCAAACCTTTGGTTTCCACTAACCGAACCCTGACACGCCATGTATGAAAAACCGGACAATTGATTGGTATGAATTATATAAAGGAGCCGGTATGGAATTCACAGAACTAGACAGAGACGCGTTGTATCAAACGTGGATGTCACAAAAATCGAGAATGCGAATTACGCAGATGGAGTTTTCAAAAAAGCTAGGCATGAACCAGCTTGATTTCTCAAGAGTGCTAAGAGGGGAGACGCCATTAACCATGTCTTTCATTAGTCATTTTTGTCGTTTACTTCATTTGGAACCAAGGAATGTATTCCCCTCGCTAAAAGAGGGCAATGAATCGGGGCCTAAAGTGGTCTACCTGAAAAGTAGAATGAGTGTTGATGGTGAGATCCAAAATGCTTATATTGAAGGAAATCAGGTAATTGTAGAGTACGCACACACTGTTCAACATGATTAATTTTAGAGTTAGCTCTGATTTTTAACCCCCTTTTTCTACAACCTTTTCACATAGGGTATGTCATACTTAATTAGATTCCTTAATTTTGACTAAGTGCGTTATGAACCCTTTAAAAGTCCTTTTGCTTGTTGCAACCAGCATTTTCTTGCTTGGTTGTGCAGGCGGCCCAATTAGAACCGCTACTAAATTTACCAGCTACGAAGATTTTCAGGCTGGGCCTGACGGAGGCGTCGACTTGGTTTGGGCAAGGGTTGGGCTACGTGACGCGCAGCGTTTGAAATCCAAGTTAGATGACTACGATTCTGTAGTGATCGACCGTGAAGCGGGTAACAAAGATTTTTCAACCATGATTGATTCGCTGGATGATGCCAAAGACGCGATCAACTATTGGGTTGAACGTTTAGGTGATACTCTACACAACATAGATGACGCATAGTAAAGACCGAATAATGCTAGAGAAAGAGAACCTGATTAAGTTGGCTCGAATGCAGATGCCATTTGGAAAGTACGCGGGTCGTACACTGATTGACTTACCTGAAGAATATTTGCTGTGGTTTGATAAAAAGGGATTCCCGTCTGGTGAACTCGGCGATTTATTGAAACTGTGCCTTGCTCTGAAAATTGAAGGGCTTGATAGTGTCGTCAAGCCATTGAAAAGAATGTAATTAAATAAAAGCTCACGCTGATCACGTGAGCTTTTTTGTTTTTGAGTTCGACACAATTTTACATGCATGATGTAGCTTGAAGAATGGCTCTTCTTACCTTGCTATAAAATACGCAATCGATAGCGTGTAAATAATGGTATACAGGGTGTTTTAAATATAAAACACAAAAAAAATTGCGTTTATTTTTAATTAGTGATTGAAACTAGAGTTTTTACTAGTTAAGTTACAGGGAACAAGAAGATTAGTGCTGATAGAAAGTGACGTGAGACAACGTACATTCAGCTCAAGGATAGAAAAAAGGAAGAAGTAAGCAATGTTCCAGACTGATGATGTAAGAATTAACAAAGTAAAAGAGTTATTACCCCCTGTTGCTGTTTTAGAAAAGTTTCCAGCGACAGAAGTTGCTTCTTCTACAACCTTTGAAAGCCGCAAAGCGATCCACAATATTTTAGAAGAGAGCGATGATCGCTTGCTTGTTATTGTCGGCCCATGTTCTATTCATGACACAGAAGCTGCTCTTGAGTACGGTAAACGTTTGAAAGTGTTGCGCGACGAACTTGGTGATAACCTTGAAATCGTAATGCGTGTTTACTTTGAAAAACCACGTACAACTGTTGGTTGGAAAGGTCTAATAAATGACCCGTACATGAACGATACGTTCAAGCTAAATGATGGCCTTCGTCTAGGACGTAAGCTACTGCTGGACCTAACTGACATGGGCATGCCAACGGCAAGCGAATTCCTAGACATGATCACGCCTCAATACGTTGCTGACCTAATCAGCTGGGGTGCAATCGGCGCACGTACTACAGAATCTCAAGTTCACCGCGAACTGGCTTCTGGCCTATCTTGCCCAGTTGGATTTAAGAATGGTACTGATGGCAACATCAAGATTGCAACAGATGCTATTCGCTCTGCTAGCGCTTCTCACCACTTCTTATCAGTAACTAAGTACGGTCACTCAGCTATCGTTGAAACAGCAGGTAACCCTGATTGTCATATCATCCTACGTGGTGGCAAAGAGCCAAATTACAGCGCAGAACACGTTGGTAAGATTAAAGAAGAGCTAGCAGCTTCTGGTCTTCCACAAAAAGTGATGATCGATTTCAGCCACGCAAACAGCTCTAAGCAGTTTAAGCGTCAAATGAACGTATCTGATGACGTAAGCGCACAAATTTCTGGTGGCGACAAAGCTATCTTTGGTGTGATGATTGAATCTCATCTTGTTGAAGGTCGCCAAGACCTGGTTGAGGGCAAAGCTGCAACGTACGGCCAATCTGTTACTGATGCGTGTATTGGTTGGGAAGACACTGAAACAGTACTTCGCCAGCTGGCAGACGCTGTTGAAGCTCGTCGTAACAAATAGACTAATTACAGTCAGCGATTAAGCTATTGAAAATTCAAAGCCCTTAGTTAGCAACAGCTAATAAGGGCTTTTTTGTGGATCTTAGTTGAAAACTGGAAGTGTCTGTATTCTTAAATGAGAAAAGACAGTAACTCGTCGACTTTAAGTGACAGTAAAGCTTTATCTTGTTTGGTTTCAACGTTAAGGCGTATTAATGGCTCGGTATTGGACTTTCTTAAGTTGAAGCGCCATGAGCCCATATTCATGCTGATTCCGTCTGTGTGATCGATCTCAACGGCATGATTTTGGTAGTGCGATAACACGCAAGCCATGACCTGCTCTGGGTCTGAGACTCTTCGATTGATCTCCCCGGAAGAGGGGAATCTATCTATACTAGTACTCGTTAATTGGTGAAGAGATTGTTGAGTTTTCGACATCAGCTCGATAACCAATAGCCAAGGAATCATGCCTGAATCGCAATATCCAAAATCACGAAAATAATGGTGTGCGCTCATTTCGCCCCCATAGACAGCATTCGTTTCACGCATCTTCTCTTTGATCAGTGCGTGTCCTGCTTTAATTCCAATCGCTTTTCCACCATGCGTTTTTGCGATTTCAATTGTGTTCCAGGTCATGCGCATATCGTGCAATACAGTCGTGTTAGGCTGTTTGACCAAGAATGCTTCAGCAAGCAACCCTACAATGTAATAACCCTCGATGTAATTGCCTTGCTCATCAAAGAAAAAGCATCGGTCGAAGTCTCCATCCCAAGCAATTCCAAGGTTGGCAGAATGCTCTAAAACGGCATCTCGAGTGGCTGCTTGGTTCTCTCTAATCAAAGGGTTTGGAATACCATTTGGGAAGTTTCCATCAGGGTTATGATGAACTTTGATGAAGGTGATAGGGACACCGAGTTCGTTAAATTTATTATCTAAAGCATCAATGATATGTCCTGCAACACCGTTCCCAGCATTAACCACAATCTTCATCGGTGACAGCTTTGATGGGGTTATGTACGAGAGTAGATGCTCGACGTACGGAGCAAGAATACTGTTCGATCTACTAGAGTTACTTGGTTGTGCATGAACGAACGGTAAATTGCAGTTCAGCTCTTGATTAAGTTCTTCAATGCGTCGTTTGATTTCATCTAAACCACTGTTTTTACTGATAGGGCTAGCGTCTACACCGACCATTTTCATGCCGTTGTAATTGATTGGGTTGTGGCTGGCTGTGATTTGTATTCCGCCAATCGCTTTTAGGTAACGAGTCGCAAAGTAGACCTCTTCAGTGCCAGTCATACCTAGATCAATGACGGTAATCCCTGACTCGATTAAGCCTTTGGTCATGGCTTCTTGTAATGACAGGGAGGTTTTGCGGTTATCACGACCAATCACTACCTGCGCCAAACCATCGAGTGAGGTTTCAGGTTTAGCGGATAGGACGTATTCGCCAAATGCCTTACCGAGCAGGTAGGCGAGTGGCTCATTGATTTGTTTACCAATGACGCCGCGGATATCGTTGTTCTTAAAGCAGTTTAGGTCTAATGTTGGTTTCATCGATTTGTCGCTGCTTTATTTCGTTTGGTTGTGCTTTGATGAGTGGACTTGTTGCTTGCGCACGTCTCGCCTATAACTGTCTTGATATCGAATGATGTCGCCTTCACTTAAATGACTGCCTGTTTGTACTTCAATCATCTCGAGTGGGAGATCCCCTGGGTTCTCTAGGCTGTGAATATGACCTAAAGGGATGTAAGTGGATTGATCTTCTTCAACCAGATAGGTTTTCTCATTGTTGGTCACTTTCGCAGTACCCGCCACGACTACCCAATGTTCCGCTCTATGGTGGTGCATTTGTAACGACAACTTGTGACCGGGTTTAACGGTGATACGTTTAACTTTGTCGCGCTTGCCTAGGTCGATAACATCGTATTTACCCCAAGGTCTAAACACCTCACGATGATGCACATGTTCTGTGCGACCCGCTTGATTTAGTTGACTGACAATCGATTTAACACCCTGAACCTTGTCTTTATTTGCAACCAATATAGCGTCTTTGGTTTCGACAATAATCAGGTTGTCGACACCTACCGTCGCAACCAGCTTATTTTCAGCATGGATGTAGTTGTGTTGAGAGTCGACGGTTAACACATCACCTTCAATGACGTTATTGTGCTGATCTTTTTCGCTTACATCCCAGATCGCGGACCATGAGCCAATATCGTTCCAGCCGACATCCATCGGGATCACCGCGGCGTGCGAGGTCTTTTCCATCACGGCGTAATCGATTGAATCACTTGGACTGCTTTTGAATGCTTCAGCGTCTATACGGATAAAGTCGAGGTCGGTATTTTGCGTTGCAAGAGCGAGTTTACAAGCCGCTACTATCTCAGGGTGGTGTTCGGCGAGTTCTTCAACATAGCGTGATGCCTTAAACATGAACATGCCACTGTTCCATAAGTATTGTCCTGAGCGGATGTACTCTTCTGCTGTTGCTGTGTCTGGCTTTTCTACAAAGCATTCTATGGCGAAGGCGTGATTGATTGGCTGCTCTGTTCCATTAGTATCAGTTTGAGCACTGGAGGAAAGAGGCTCTCCCTGCTTGATATAGCCATAGCCAGTCTCTGGGGAGCTAGGTGTTATACCGAATGTCACCAGCTTGCCTTGTTTTGCAGAATCAACACCACGACTAATCGCTTGTTGGAATTCAGAGGTTTTCGCGATGTGATGATCAGCAGCCAGCACTAACAAGATAGGGTCGGATGCGCTTTGTTCATTAAGCGGTGGTTTACTTAAAGCCTTTAGGGCGGCAAGCGCAATGGCTGGGGCTGTATTTCTACCGACTGGCTCTAGCAGAATACCACTATGTTGAATGTTAGCTGATCGAGCTTGTTCAGCGGTAATAAAGCGATGCTCTTCATTACAGATAATGAATGGGGCATCGCATTTACTATCCATCAAGTGCTCTTCAAGGCCTTGCAGGCGTTGAAGTGTGTGCTGAAGCATTGACTGGTCGCCGGCAATATTGAGAAATTGCTTAGGGTAAAGCTCGCGAGACAGTGGCCAGAGACGACTTCCGGAGCCGCCGGCTAGAATGACAGGTAAAATCATAGCGTGGTAATTAGGTGCATTAGAATACTGCCATCATATTACCACGCTTCACGCTTATTACTTATCGATAACCAAGAAGGATATGACTATCGATGACCTTCCGTAGGGGAGTTCAACATGTCTTTGGGATCGCTAATATTCTGATTATCACCTAGGCTTTGAACGCTGTTATGATCTTGAACATTAGAAAAGTCTTGAGGGTCAATCTTGAGTGTCTGTGTTGGGAACGCGATGTCTGCATTGTGTTTATGAATAATCGCCAGAACCTGTAACAGAACGTCTTGCTTCACTTTGTGGTACCTGATCCAGTTGACTGTTTTTGTGAAGGTATAGATAAAGAAGTTGAGCGTTGATGGCCCAAATTTGTCAAAGTTAACGATCAACGTCTGTTTGGCATCAATATCTGGGTGGGTCTCGAGCATGGTTCTTACATCATCAACAATGAGCGCCAATTTGTCTGCATCTTGATAACGAAGACCAAAGGTTTCATTGATTCTACGATTCAACATTCTCGATGGATTCTCTACCACAATACTACTGAACACCGAATTTGGCACGTACAAAGGACGCTTATCAAAAGTGCGGATGATCGTCATGCGCCAACCAATGCGTTCGACAGTGCCTTCGATTTGACGATCGGGAGAACGTATCCAATCACCGACTTTAAAAGGGCGGTCGAAGTAAATCATCATGCCACCGAAGAAATTCGACAGTAAGTCCTTAGCCGCTAAACCGACGATCAAGCCACCAACACCACCAAAGGTGAGTAAGCCGGAAAGACTGAGCCCAAATGCCTGCATAATGGTTAGGCCGCCCATCACCATAAAGAACAAGCGAGCGACTTTCGCTATCGCTTGTACAGTGGTTTCGTCTCTGGTTTTTTGCTCTAAGACATAGGCTTCAGTGTTAGTGATCATTCGTAAGGTAAACCAAACGAATGTACAGATAATCAATATGTGTTTAAGCGTTTTTAACCAATTGATTTCATTGCCAAACTGGTCTTGAAGTATTAGCCCGATAGAGACTGTAGCAGGCCAACACCAAAGTAATGTGCTGACAGGGGTTTTTAGTGCTTCTAGCAGTAGATCGTCCCAGTGGAATGGGGTTTTCTGAACCAGAATTTCTAAGCGATTATGGATAATTCGCCAAGCTACCCAAGCGAGAAAACTCGCAATAGTGATGAATAGGACGCTGTTTGCCCAATCACTATGGCTCTGGTTGATGTAGGTTTGTACTTGGGTTATGAATTCATTCATTGTGTGTGCTGCCGCAGAAATTATGAATTGGAAATTAGCAGAAACTCGAGTTGTTCTCTACCTTTATAAATCAAGCGATTATGACAATAGTATAACCTTATTCTTGCAGAACTAACTTTTTTTGAGATAGAAACTAATGTAGGTTTGGCTATCCCGTGTAATTAAAATTTCTAAACAGGATTTCAAATGAGCGACAAACAATATGCAGTTATCGGTTTAGGGCGATTTGGTCTGTCTGTTTGCAAAGAGCTACAAAGTTCAGGGGCACAGGTACTGGCCGTCGATATTGATGAAGAGCGAGTGAAAGAAGCGGCGGCTTTTGTTTCACAAGCGATTGTTGCGAACTGTACAAGCGAGGAGACAGTTAAAGAGTTAAGACTCGACGATTACGACATGGTGATGGTGTCGATTGGCTCTGATGTTAATTCCAGTATTCTGACTACTCTGGTGGTAAAAGAGTCAGGCGCAAAAGCTGTTTGGGTAAAGGCGAACGATAAGTTTCACGGCAAGATTCTCTCTAAGATTGGTGCTGACCATATCATCATGCCTGAACGAGATATGGGCATTCGTGTTGCGCGTAAAATGTTGGATAGACGCGTTCTTGAGTTTATCGATCTTGGCAGCGGTTTAGCGATGACGGAGATTGTTATTGGTTCTAATTTGTTGGGTAAGAAACTTGGCGACCTTAAGCTGTGTAAAGAAAATGGTGTTGAAGTACTTGGCTTCAAGCGAGGACCGAACCTAACTAAAGCTCCAGAACTGGATGTGAGTTTAGAAATTGGGGATGTGGTGATCATCGCTGGGCCGAAAGAGACCTTATCTAGAAAGCTACGCAATTGGTAATTGGCAATAAGGTAACAGTATGAATTCGTTAAAACGAAAAGGTACTTTCTACACGCTTAAGAGTGATAAAAAGCCACGTAAAGGCTCTGAACCTAAGATTATCCTTACGAGCTTCTTAGGCGTACTTATCCCCTCTGCAATATTGTTGACGATGCCTGTATTCTCTGTGACAGGCCTAAGTTTTACGGATGCACTGTTTACAGCAACCTCGGCGATCAGTGTGACAGGATTAGGTGTTGTCGATACCGGTGAGCATTTCACCTTGGCGGGTAAAATCTTACTGATGTTCTTGATGCAAGTCGGCGGGTTAGGGCAGATGACTCTATCTGCGGTACTGCTTTACATGTTCGGTGTTAGGTTAAGCCTTAAACAACAAGCACTCGCGAAAGAAGCGCTTGGCCAAGATCGTAAGATTAACCTTCGTAAATTGGTTAAGAAGATCATCATCTTTGCATTAGTGGCTGAATTTATCGGTTTTGTATTGCTCTGCTTCCGCTGGGTACCTGAGATGGGATGGTCAACGGGCAGTTTTTATGCACTGTTTCATGCGATATCTGCATTCAATAACGCAGGTTTTGCACTGTTTTCAGACAGTATGATGAGTTTTGTTGATGATCCGCTGGTGATCTTCACCTTAGCTGGCTTGTTTATTTTCGGTGGGCTAGGCTTCACAGTCGTCGGCGACCTATCGAGTAACTGGCGTAAAGGTTTTCGACATCTTCATTTACACACCAAGATTATGCTAACCGCCACTCCGACTCTATTGTTGGTAGGTACGGTATTGTTCTGGCTGCTAGAAAGAAATAACTCAGCAACCATGGAAGGGTTATCGACTCAAGGACAGTGGCTAGCCGCACTTTTTCAGTCGGCAAGTGCTCGTACTGCTGGCTTTAATAGTGTGGATTTGTCTCAGTACACACAGCCTGCGTTGCTGGTAATGATTGTACTGATGTTGATTGGTGCAGGTTCTACCTCAACAGGTGGTGGTATTAAGGTTTCGACCTTTGCAGTAGCCTTTGTCGCAACGTGGACCTTCCTCCGTCAGAAAAAGCACGTGGTGATGTTTAAGCGCACTGTGACTTGGCAAGCGGTAACAAAGTCATTGGCCATTATTGTGGTAAGTGGGGCGTTATTAACCACCGCGATGTTTTTGTTAATGCTTACTGAAAAGGCAGCGTTTGATCGAGTCATGTTTGAGGTGATTTCTGCCTTTGCAACGGTTGGTTTAACAGCTGGCTTAACCGCAAACCTGACTGAGCCAGGTAAATACATCATGATTGTGGTTATGGTGATTGGACGTATCGGCCCCCTGACCTTGGCTTATATGCTAGCTCGCCCAGAACCTTCCTTGTTGAAATACCCTGAAGACACGGTGTTAACGGGTTAATTAGGTCCATGGGCTGATAAATAAAGCTCTGTAAATAAAAACAAAGCCAGCGATATGCTGGCTTTGTTGTCATAGGCTGATCGTTAATTGCTGAATGCCTATCCCTCAAACATCTCAACGTATTCCTCATAGCCTTCTTCTGCTAATTTATCCGCAGGGATAAAGCGCATTGCGGCTGAGTTCATGCAGTAACGTAACCCTGTTGGTTTTGGACCATCTTTGAATACATGCCCTAGGTGGGAATCGCCAAACTTACTTCGAACCTCTGTTCTTGGGTAAAGCAGCTTGTAGTCAGTAGTTGTAACGACATAAGCTTCGCTGATTGGTTGGGTGAAGCTCGGCCAACCCGTACCTGATTTGTATTTGTCTTTTGATGAGAACAACGGCTCACCAGTAACGATGTCGACGTAGATTCCTTCCTGTTTGTTATCCCAGTATTTGTTATCAAACGGGCGTTCTGTCGCGTCATCTTGCGTTACATCGTACTGAAGTGCCGTTAGCTTGGCTTTGATCTCCGCGTCAGACGGCTTAACGTAGGTTTTAGCATTGGCTGTCGCATTCTTACTGTCGATGATCTGACGTAGTGTTTTAGGGTTGTCCTTTCTATCATCACCGAAGATTTTATCTAGGTACTGATCGCGGCCAGAAGCATAGCGGTAGTAGTTATAACGAACTTTACTCTTCTTGTAATAGTCTTGGTGATAGTCTTCCGCTGGCCAGAATTTTTCAAATTCAATCAGTTCTGTTTTTAGTGGTTCACCAAAGATATTAGCTTTGTCGATTTCCATCATGAAGTTCTGAGCAACATCTTTTTGTGCTTGGTTATGATAGAAAATAGCTGGTCGATAATGACGGCCTCGGTCTACAAAAGAACCTTTGTCATCGGTTGGGTCGATGTGTTGGAAGAATTGGTCAAGCACCTGTTCATAGCTGACCACATCAGGGTTATAGGTCACATTGATTACTTCGATGTGGCCAGATTTACCCGATGAAACTTGTTTGTAGGTTGGGTTTTCTAATTTACCACCAGAATACCCAGAGATAACGTCTGTCACGCCTGTCAGTTTTTCTAGATCGGATTCTGTACACCAAAAACAACCACCAGCCAGTGTCGCGATTTCAGTTTTACCTGAACTAGCCGTTTTATCCATTGTATTGGCAGTGCCAGTCTGGCTTACAAACAGCGAAATCAGTGGTAGTGTAACCACGAGTGATACCAATATTTTAGATAATTTATTCATAGATACCTCATCTTGACGTTTTTCTCATTCGATTTTGAATGTACGAATAGAGACAGGTTTTAGATGGAAAAAATTACACTATTCATGAAAAAAATATCTCAAATAGAAAATCTTGCTCATAAATGCCGCCAGTAGTAGGGTGTAGGCATTGATATAAAATACCAAATAATGATGACGTTTTCGTACATCTAAGGAACAACATGCAAGCAGAAGTTAAATGGGTCGAAGGCTTTAAATTCCTCGGTCAATCTCAATCAGGCCATTCTATTGTTATGGATGGAAGCGGCGGTGCTACTGCGCCAAGCCCGATGGAAATGGTGTTAATGGCTGCTGGTGGCTGTAGCTCTGTTGATGTAGTGGACGGTTTGAAATCTGCGGGTCAAAGCATCACTGGTTGCAATGCAAAGCTTGAAACCAAACGTCGTGAAACAGCGCCGAAAATCTTTACTGTGATTAATATTCACTTTGAAGTGTCTGGTGACAACCTTGATCCTGAGCAGGTCGCTAAGGTGTGTGCGGATTCATTAGAAAAGTACTGTTCTGTATGTCTAATGTTGGGTGCTGGCGTAGAGATGACTCACAGCTGGGAAATCGTCTAGTCTTCTGGCTGTATAGCCTGGCTTTGAGTCGTTACTTTTCGGCTTATGAGCAAACATAGATAAAGAAAGGGAGGAGCACTTAGCAGTGCTCCTCCCTTGTTATTAAGGAAGTCGTTATTACGTTAGAATACGATTATTCCACTGTTTCAATGATAACTTCTTCAACTTGAACATCTTCTTGGTACTCGAAGCTTGGGATTGTTGCTTCCACACGACGGTTTTGAGCACGACCTTCAGCCGTATCGTTTGATGCGATTGGGTTTTCTTCCCCTTCACCAGAAGCGGTAATGCGATCAGCTTCAATACCTTGCTCTTCGATGTATGCTGCTACTGCTGCCGCACGTTTCTTAGAGATCATCATGTTGTACTCAGCTGCACCTGTTGAATCTGTGTGACCAACAATGTTAACGGTAGACTGAGGGTATGTTTGTAAGACTTCCACAATTGGCTGTATAGCGGCTTTACCTTCGTCTGAAAGTTCTGTGCTGTTAGTCGCAAATGTACCTTGAGAGAAACTCTCAGTTTGCGCTTTGGTAACCACTACCTCCGCTTCCTCTTCAACGACCACAGCTTCTGGCTCTGCAATTGGTTCAGCTGGAGCCTGTGTTACCGCTGCAGCAGTAGCTACTGTTGCGGCTGAAGCTGTCGTGTTACCTGTACCGAAATTGTAGCTCAGACCAATGGTAACAAGGTTAGAGTTTAGGTCTTGGATGATCTTATCGTCAAAATCATCGAAGTATTGGTATTCCACTCTCAGCGCCCAATCGTCTGAAAGCTGTTTCTCGGCACCGATACCTAAGGCTAAAACAACGTCGTCTTCGTCATCGTGCATGATGTAAGCAGGACCTGCTTTAAAGAAGATATCAAACTCTTGTTTAATCGCTAGTCGATACATTGGGCTTAAAGAAATGGCTACGATAGAATCGCTGTATCTTTGAGTCGCTCCGTTGTTGTTAAAGCTGGTGTCATAATCACCTAAGTAATCTGCATTCAATTCTAGAGCAATGTTATCGGTAAAGTTGTAACCACCGTAAATACCGCCCGCCACTGAATCATCTTCACAATCAATGTTGTCGACACAAGCGCTATCTAGCCAACCCATGCCAACTTTTGCGCCTACGTATGTCGTTGCGGCAATTGATGGAGCAGCAGCGAAACCTGAAGCAGCTATCACAGCACACATGATTTTTGACAATTTTTTCATAATCTTATCCTTGGATTAACTCTTATTGTTATCTGAATGAACCTTTAAAGCGACGACTTACTGATTGGGACACTGCAACAGTAGATCGTTCAAGGCGGAGATTCAGGTCGAACCTATCTTGGAACTGTTATTACATTGTTAGTACAGTTGCTTATTATGGTCAATGAAATTGTTAAAAATTATATATTTAAGGTGCTATTTACAGAGGTTTTTGTCAATTAATTGCTGTCTCAAATGTTGGAAACGAAGAAACCTCGTATCATTTTTAGGCGATACGAGGTTTCATTTTCATGTGTACGGAATGTTTGGTTGGGTAATCTAGGTGATTACCGTTATGGGCGCTCACCAGCTAACAAACGTTTTTCAATATCTGCAATGACACCTGGTAGGTCTGCAATGGTATCGATTAGGTAGTGTGGGTTTGATTTGTTTAGCTTAACGCTTGCTTTTTCACGTGCAGCTGCAAGTGTTGTCTCGTCTGCATCTAAATATTCTTGATACGTTAAGCCTGCTTCGTTCCCCGATAATACAAGTCCAACTGTCCACATGCCTGCGTTGTGACCCTCATCGATCCCCGGTGCTGCGTCGTCTACTTTTACACACGCAGCAACGCTAGTTACACCTAGATCGATTACGTTTTTCAGTGCCATAAATGGAGCAGGGCGACCACCTTGAGGTAAGTCATCGGTCGCTACCACGTTATCTGGTCGGTAACCGTAATCTGCAGCTGCAGGAATTAAAACATCCATCACTTCACGTGGGTAACCTGAACAAGACCCGATCTTCACGTTCTTCTCTTTTAGGTTATTGACCACTTCTATCGCATTCAAAATAGGTGCTGCGTGATCGGCTACTTTCGCTTTTTGAAGAGGCATGAATGCCGCGTAGATCGCGTCAACGTCTTCACTTGTCATGGAGCGTCCGAACTGAGCCTTCCAACGAGCGTCAACAGCTGGAATTCGACCCACTGCTTGGATGTGGTCCCATTTGCCGATCCCCATAGGTTCACGCGCTTCAGCTAAGTCGATGTCAAAGTCGAAACCTTGTTTGAATGCTTCAACGAAGATGCTAGTTGGAGCAAACGACCCAAAATCAACGATAGTGCCGGCCCAGTCAAAGATAACCGCTTGGATAGGTGATGTCGTGTTCATAATAGTGTCCTATTTTTGTGTCACTCCCAGTTCAAAGTTCTGGGAAACAAATGGTTGTTTAAGGTTATTGGTTTAAATGTTGATTTCGAGAATTAAAGGTATTCAAAATCTTTGCAGACTTTGGCTATCGCTTTTTCGAATACAGACAGAGCGACTTCTAGCTCGCTGCGACTGATGATCAATGGCGGGCTTAATTGAATCACGTTACCTTGTGACACCTTAAAGCTCAGGCCATCGTTCAGACATTGGTAAAGTACTGCTTCTGCTTCATCGAACGCTCGGTTTTTGGTGATATGGTCAGTGACCAATTCCACTCCCCAGAGCAGGCCGATGCCGCGAATGTCACCAATGACTGGGTATTTCTCTTTCATTTGAAGCAGTTGTTCACGCACGAATGCGCTGTCTGCTTGCACTTTTTCAAGTAGATTTTCTTGCTCAATCACTTCCATCGTAGCCAGTGCCGCCGCGCAACCGATAGGGCTTTTCTCATGGGTGTAATGACCAAGTGAGACTTGTGCTGCTGTGTTGTATTTGTCTTTAGTGACCATGGCTGCAATTGGAACCAAGCCGCCGCCAAAACCTTTACCGATACAAAGAATGTCAGGTTCGATATCAAAAGCTTGGTGAGTGAACCATTCGCCACTACGACCCATACCGTTTGGAATATCGTCGATGATCAACATGACGTTATGCTTATCACAAATCTCACGGATTCGCTTCCAGTAAGCTTTGCTTGGAACTTGAACGTCTGTGTTACGCACTGCTTCGGCAATGAAGGCACCAATGCCACCTTCTTTTTCAATCACATATTCTAGGTAATCGGCGTAGTGCACATCACATGCCGTCTCATTGTTATCGCCTGAGTTTTGCCCGCAACGCGATAAAGAGACATTAAGGGGAAAAGCACCACGATAGGAAACCGCTGGTGGAATGCGTTCTACGCCAGCCATTAATGGCCCCATGCCTTCGCGGAAACACGCTTCGCCCCCCACTGAAATTGCATCGAGTGACGCGCCATGGAATGAATCCCACAATGACACTACTTTGAAATTGTTGGTGACATGTCGAGCCAGTTTGAGTGCCATGCCGATAACCGAAGTACCACCCGGTGCAAACAACACGCGGTTCAACTCACCACCGCAGATCTGTGTCAGCTTTTCAGCGCATTGAACGGCTGTTTCATTGGTAAAGCGACGTGGTGAAAACGGCAATGAAGCCATTTGTTGAGTCACTTTATTAATGATATGTGGATGGCCATAACCCAATTGATGAACATTGTTACCGTGAAAGTCCATGTACTTCTTGCCCGTCGCATCTTGAATGTAGATGCCTTCAGCTGCTTCAAGTGTGTCTAGACAAGGCGTTGACATCGCTTGATGAAGAAATACGTCAGAGTCACGTTTTAACATCGCTTGAGTCGCATCATCGTTTAGCGACTCGTTCCATTTCTCACGCGCTGGCGTGGTGTTCACATCGCCTTCGCTTCGAAAGTGTGTCGCCTTTAGAACAGAATCTTGATTGGCCATCGTCATTATTTGATGTCCCAGTACATAGCATTCTTAACTGCGCCAATTAGAGCTTCAATGTCTGACGGATACACTTCACCGATGTTACCGATTCGGAAGCAGTCGGCGTTTGAAACCTTGCCCGGGTAAATCACAAAACCTTGTTCTTTCAAACGGTCATAGAATTCCTTGAATTGGTAATCGCTATGAGTTGAAGAATAGAAAGAGGTGATAATCGGTGAATGAAGTTCATCATTTAACAGAGGTTCAAAACCAAGAGAGCGCATACCTGCAACCAGTGTGGTTTGGTTTGTTTGGTAGCGACTATGACGAGCTTCGATGCCGCCTTCTTGTTCCAATTCAAGTAGAGCTTGGTAGAAAGCGCGCACTGTATGAGTCGGAGACGTGAAGCGCCATTTACCATGGTTGCTTTCCATGCAGTGCCACTGGTCAAACAGGTCAAGGCTTAATGAGCGAGCTTGGCCTTTGCATTTTTCCAGTTCCGATTGCTTCGCAATAACAAAGCCGAATCCAGGTACACCTTGAATACACTTGTTTGCCGAGCTGATCATGTAATCAATACCTAAGTCAGCAATATCCATAGGGATGCCACCAAAGCTCGACATCGCATCAAGAATGACGGTTTTGTTGTGCTGTTTTGCCAATTTGGCAATCTCTTCGATTGGATTCAACATACCTGTAGTGGTCTCACAGTGCACAATCGCAACGTGAGTAATATCTGAATCCATAGCCAATGCCGTTTCCATTTTGTTCAAGTCAGGCTGTGATGTTTCACCTGGGGAAACGACATGGCATGGAATGTTTAAATATTCTGCGATTTGAGCAATACGAGCACCATACGCACCGTTATCGACCACAAGAAGCTTATCGCTGTTAGAGATAACGCTACCGATTGTTGCTTCAACTGAAGCAGTGCCGCTGCCTTGCATTAATACACTTGTATATCCCGCCTGCTTAGTCGCCAAAGTAACAAGCTTGCTACGAATCACCTCAACAACGTCTTTGTTGTATTCATCATCCCAAGTACACCAGTCTTTTAGCATCGCTTGGCGAACGGTTTCAGAAGTAGATAAAGGGCCCGGTGTCAGCAGTAAGTATTCGTTTCTCATGTTCAATTCTCGCGATTTGTATTTTGGACTATACCAATATTTGCGGTTACTTTAACAACCAATTTAAACGGTCGTAAATAGCCCAAACGTTATTTTCACAAAAGCTTCATATTCAAATTTGTCACTTTTGTTGAGAAATTTTCCGATCTTTAAATTGCCATTTTTTGTTCATTTAATCGTCATAAAAGCCAGTTAGCTTAATACTCGAAATCTGGTACATACCAATGCAAAGGTGTGTGTTAACAACCTAAATGAATTTATGGATATAGAAGCCTCTAGATGGAGCTTCTAGCCTTAACAACTTTAACCTTGGCAATTCCTAACCTTGGCATCGGGCCTGACTGGAGAAAATGATGAAAAACCGTTTTATGAAAGGATCACTTGCAGCTTTAGTTACTCTATTGGCTGGTAATGCTTATGCAGCACAGGAAGTGACGGTTTACACCGCTTTTGAAACTGACATTTTAGCGAAGTACAAAAACGCATTTGAAAGTGAAAACCCAGACATCAACATCAAGTGGGTACGTGATTCAACTGGGATCATGACGGCAAAATTATTGGCCGAAAAAAACAACCCGCGTGCAGAGGTAGTTTGGGGACTTGCTGGTTCTTCAATGGCACTGCTTAAAGAAGAGGGCATCCTGAAACCTTATATGCCTCAAGGTGTAGAAGCATTACGCGCTAACCTTAACGACCCACAGTCTACTCAAGCTTGGTACGGTAATGATGCATTCTTCAATGCAGTTTGTTTCAACGAAGTGGTGGCTAAGCAACTTAACTTACCTGCACCTAAATCTTGGGATGACCTAACGAAGCCTATCTATAAAGGCCACATTGCCATGCCAAACCCAGCATCTTCTGGTACGGGCTACATGCAGGTTTCGGCTTGGTTACAAAACATGGGTGAAGACCAAGGTTGGAACTACATGCAGAAGCTAGACCAAAATATTGCTCACTACACGCACTCAGGTTCTAAGCCATGTGTTCAAGCGGGCATGGGTGAAGTCGCTATCGGTATTTCTATGGCGAGCCGTGGCGCTAAGCTGAAAACTCAAGGCGCTCCACTTTCAGTGATTACACCTGAAGGCATCGGCTGGGAATCTGAAGCGGTAGGCCTTGTTAAGCCTTCTGATGCAGCACAACGTGTTATCGATTGGTCTATTTCTAAAGCGGCAAATGAGCTTTACATCGAAATGTACCCAGTTGTTGGTCACCAAGATGTGACAGGCAAAGCAGAGAACTTCCCTAATGTAGAAAAGAACATGGCAAAAATGGACTTCGCTCGCATGGGCAGCGAACGTGCCGACGTTCTTAAAACATGGTCTGACAAGTTTGACGCTAAATCAGAGCCAAAATCTTAATCTGACGACCTAGTCAGTTACTTAACTATTTAGTTCATTAGAAGTTAGAAATCAGTAAAGGAAGGCTTCGGTCTTCCTTTTTTAGTTTTACGCCTTCAGGTTTTAAGTAAGGTACAACAAATGACAAAGCACTACTCATATTGGTTCAAGCAAGCGTTGGAACAAGAGTTCGGCAACATCAATGCGGGGCTAGATTCGGCTAAGCCGCTCCAAAAAGATGTCAACTGTGATATCGCCATTGTTGGCGGTGGCTATACGGGTTTATGGACGGCGATTTTAATCAAACAACAGCAACCCGAAAAGCATGTTGTCGTGATTGAAAAAGGCCTATGTGGTAGCGGTGCTTCTGGTGCGAACGGCGGTTGCATGCTGACGTGGTCAACCAAGTATCCGACGCTGAAAAAGCTCTATGGAAAAGAACAAGCGAAATGGTTGGTTAAGGAATCGGAAAAGGTTATATACGAGATCGAATCCTTCTGTAACGAACACAAGATTGACGCGCATCTATATCGCAGCGGAACTTACTACACGGCGACCAATGAAGCTCAAAAGGGTGGAATGGAGCCTGTTGTTAATGAGCTGGTTAAGCAGGGTATCAATAGCTGGAAGAAGTGCGACAATTCTTTGGCTGATAAAGCGGGATCTGAACACCATATTGAGGGTTACTACTCAGAAGCTGCGGGTAGTGTGCAGCCAGCGTTATTGGCTAGAGGTTTGCGCCGAGTCGCGCTTGAACTGGGTGTCGAAATTCACGAAAACACAGAGATGACATCACTCGACTATGGCTCTCCCGCTCGAATTCAAACCAAAGGCGGGTCAGTATTTGCGGATAAAGTGATTTTGGCACTCAATGCGTGGATGCTCGATCACTTCAAAGAGTTCAAACGCAGCATTGTGGTTGTCTCTTCAGATATGGTGGTGACCAAGCCCATTCCTGAAAAGCTCAAGAAGTTTGGCCCAGAGAAAGGGGCGGCGGTGGTGGATTCGCGTATCTTTGTCCACTACTACCGAGATACCCAGGACGGACGACTCATGTTGGGCAAAGGCGGCAATAAATTCTCGTTTGCCAATCAAGTTGAAAGCATGTTTAACCAAACGACTAACTACCTGCCGATTCTCAATCAATCGTTCCAAAAACTGTTCCCTAAATTGGAACAAAGTGAATTCGATTACAACTGGTCTGGCGGCTCAGATCGTTCGGTTACCGGATTGCCATTTTTCGGTAACCTAAAAGGCCAAAGCAACATCTATTATGGGCTTGGTTATTCAGGCAATGGCGTTGCTCAAGCCCGTATGGGCGGGAAGATTTTGTCAGCAATGGTGCTCGATATCGACAATGCTTGGACACGAAGCGGTTTAACTAAAGGCCCGTTAGGACACTTCCCGCCAGAGCCATTTCGTTGGGTAGGTGCGATGATGGTGCGTGATGCGGTACGAAGAAAAGAGAACGCGGAAGATTCGGGTAACACGCCATTGTGGCTAGATAAACAGTTATCCAAACTCGCAGGTGCGGCGGGCAAAGCCGACAAGGTTGAATCATAGATTAATCTTGCGTTTAAATTAGAAGTTTACATTAAGGCTCTCAGTGATTTATGGGCAAGTCACTGAGGGCTTTCAACGTTGAACGAACTGTTAATGCTGAACAAATAGCAATCCTTAATGCTTATTATATCTGCAATATAACTGTCATTTAGCTACTATAAATTTGTCACTCAACTGCAATATTCTCAGTTTAAATTTGGTATATACCATATAGAGAGTGCTGTAGTATGAGCAACCAAACTTATTTGAATATTGAAAACGTTGTAAAGCAATTTGGCCAATTTACAGCGTTAAAAGACATCTCCCTATCGATAGATAAAGGCGAGTTCGTCTGCTTCCTTGGCCCATCTGGCTGTGGAAAAACCACCTTATTACGTGCGATTGCAGGCCTAGACTTACCAACGTCAGGTTCCATTGAGCAGAACGGTAATGATACGACCTTCTTGCCACCAGAAAAGCGCGACTTTGGCATCGTGTTCCAATCTTACGCTTTGTTTCCAAATCTCACTGTAGAAGAAAACATTGCGATTGGTCTGAAAAACCAAGGCATGTCGACCAAAGAAGCCCTTGAGACGGTTGAGTCTTGGTTAGAGACCATCGGCTTACCAACATCTGGTCAGAAATACCCAAATCAGCTATCTGGTGGACAACAGCAGCGTGTTGCTCTGGCTCGCGCATTAGCCTTGTCTCCAGGCTTGTTGTTACTCGATGAACCGCTGTCTGCGTTGGATGCGAAGGTAAGAACACATCTGCGTGACGAGATCTGCCAACTGCAACGCAAGTTGGGTATCACCACTATCATGGTGACGCACGACCAAGATGAAGCCTTAACGATGGCAGACCGAATTGTGGTGATGAATCATGGTGTTATCGAGCAGGTCGGTGCTCCTCAAGAGATCTACCAAAAACCTGTCAGTCGTTTTGTGGCTGAGTTTGTTGGTAGCATGAACTTCATTCAAGCTTCTGTTGCGGCTCAAGGCAAGATGCGTATTGCTGAGTCAATGCTGCCGTTACCTGGCTTAGATAATCTCACGCCAAATCTGGGTGATGTTTTTGATATTGCCGTTCGTCCAGAGCAAATCCAGTTTGTTGATCGTTTTAGTGAATCCTTGCCAGTGAGAATCGTATCAAGCGAATTCTTAGGGGCGTTTTATCGTGTTGAGTGTCAATTGCAACATGACTCAACGGCGAAAGAGATCATCGTTGATGTACCCGTCAAAGAGTTCAACCGATTGAAGCTGCGTCGCAGTGATATTTGTTACGTGGCGTTTGATCAAGAAGGCCTTAGAGCTTACTCATCGAAAAGCCTGCAAGTGATGAAAGACGAGGCGGCGTAATCAATCATGGAATCGACTCAAATGATGCAATCTAAGCTGCTAATTCAACGACGAGTACAACCTTTTCTGGCTCGGTTAAGCAAAGACAACGTAATTCTATTTGGGCTGTTGGCCTTTTTGTCTGTGGTCATGACGTTGTTTATCCTGATGCCACTGTGGGCAATGTTGAAAAAGAGTGTTCAGAACGCAGACGGTGAATTTGTAGGTTTACAGAATTTCGCTACGTATTTTGCGTCTCAAAGCCTGTGGCAGTCGGTAGGCAATACCTTCACGCTTGGATTGCTAGTGACCGTAGTCGTGGGTGTCTTGGCGTTTGGTTATGCCTATGCGCTAACTCGTTCATGCATGCCTTTTAAGGGGCTTTTTCAAGTACTGGGTTCTGCGCCTATTCTTGCTCCGTCACTGCTTCCTGCAATCAGTTTGATCTTCTTATTTGGTAACCAAGGTATCGCTAAAGAAGTCTTGGGGGGCAACTCGGTTTATGGTTTGATTGGTATCTCACTGGGCTTGATATTTTGGACGTTTCCACACGCCTTGATGATTCTGACCACCTCATTAAGAACCTCTGACGCTCGCCTTTATGAGGCAGCACGTGCACTCAATACTTCATCGTTAAAAACTTTCTTTATGGTGACGTTACCTGCGGCAAAATACGGCTTGATCAGTACCCTGATCGTTGTGTTTACGCTGGTGGCTTGTGACTTTGGTGTGCCAAAGGTGATAGGTGGTAGCTACAACGTGTTATCGACTGACATCTTTAAGCAGGTGGTTGGTCAACAGAACTTCTCTATGGGTGCAGTAACCAGTATCTTGCTGCTATTACCTGCGTTGCTTGCGTTTACCGTTGACCGCTGGGTTCAAAAGAAACAAAAGAGCTTGTTTGATACTCGTTCTGTCGCGTACCAACCTGAACCTAGTTCACTACGTGATGGCTTATGTTTCCTTTATTGCACCATCATCTCTGCTGCTGTGGTTATTGTGTTGGGCATGGCGATATACGGTTCGATGGTCACCTTCTGGCCTTGGAACAAAGCGCTGACGCTAAACAACTACAACTTCGCAGAAATGAGTACTTATGGTTGGGCGCCATTCTTCAACTCCTTAACGCTTGGTGCTTGGACTGCGGTTATTGGTACTGTTCTGATTTTCTTAGGTGCATACTGCATTGAGAAAGGTCGCGCCTTCGGTCCTGTTCGTCAAGCGATGCAAATGCTCAGCGTTGTTCCGATGGCCGTTCCGGGTATGGTGCTGGGTTTGGGTTATATCTTCTACTTCAATGATTTGAGTAACCCACTTAACTTCTTGTATGGCACGATGGCGTTCTTGGTGATTAATACCGTGGTTCACTACTACACGGTAGGGCACATGACGGCGTTAACGGCATTGAAACAACTGCCTTCCGAAATTGAAGCAACAGCGGCTTCGGTAAACTTACCGCAATACAAGCTGTTCTTTAAGGTGACGTTACCTGTTTGTCTGCCGGCGATTTTAGATATTGCGACATACCTGTTTATTAATGCACTTACCACGACATCTGCGGTAGTATTCTTGTATTCTACCAATACGATTCCAGCGTCAGTATCAGTACTGAATATGGACGATGCAGGTCAAACCGGTGCAGCAGCAGCGATGGCGGTGATGATCATGATATCTGCAGCGAGTGCGAAGTTGATTCATATGCTAATCAACAAGTTATTCGATAAGCGCACCCAAGCTTGGCGTAAACGCTAGCGAACCACTTATATTGCAGTTGGCCAAGGAGTGGCTGACGACAAGAACAAGAATGAAAGGAAATGAAGTGCAGTACGTAAAAATCAAAGATGTCATCGTAGAGCAGATAGAGTCGGGGATGTTAACACCACGACAGAAGCTGCCTGCGGAACGTAAGCTGGCTGAATCGTTTGATACGACTCGAGTTACCTTACGCGAAGCCTTGTCTTCACTTGAAGCGGAAGGGCGCATTTATCGAGAAGACCGACGTGGTTGGTTTATCTCTCCCGAGCCGCTTCGTTACGATCCAACACAAACGCTGAACTTCACCAATATGGCTCTATCGCAGAATCGACAGCCGAAAACTGAGTTGGTGGCGGCGAAAGGAATGTTAGCAACCAAGGAGGCGACTCGGCTTCTTGAGTTACAACCTTTCTCGGACGTTTATCGAGTAGACAGAGTTCGTTATCTTGAAGATAGGCCGGTTGTGTATGTGACCAACTACATTCGACCAGAGTTGTTCCCTAACTTGCTTGATTATGACTTGTCTAAATCGTTGACGGACATCTACCGCGAACACTTTGGTGTGGTGTATCAGAAGATCCGTTACCGAGTGAGCACAACGTCTTTACTTGGCGAGACAGCGCAAGCCCTGCGTGCGACTTCTGGCTCACCTGCAATGGTTGTTGAGCGTGTTAACTACAATCAAAACGGCGATCTGATTGACTGTGATATTGAGTATTGGCGTCATGACGCGATCAGTATTGAGTCAATCGCGCAGCTAGAGCGCTAGTCATACGTTAGAACGTTAGCATATCTGCAATTATGCAGGATTGCCCAATTGAAAAGTTCAAAGGTCTCTTATTCGGAGGCCTTTTTATCACCTGTTGTCAGCCGTTGTGCTAATTCATCTATAATTTAGGAATGAAATGGAATTCTCTGCCATCGTCATCGTGACTATTTCGGCTTTGCTTCACGCGGGTTGGAACGTTCTAGGTAAATCGAATCAAGGATCGGGCTCGTCTTTCTTCTTAGCCTCTGGCTTTGCCGCTGCTGCGATATTGACGCCTTACTTGATCTGGTATGTTCACAGCGTTGGACTGTCAAATATCTTACTTCCATTTTGGCAACTGGTTTTCTTGAGTGGGATCTGTCAAATCATCTATTTGATTGGGTTAGGCGCGGCCTATAAACAAGCTGATATCGGTGTGATTTACCCAATGGCACGGGCACTGCCCGTGTTGATGGTGGGTTTAGGCACGGTGTTGATAGGCTATGAGCTGTCACCTAATCAATGGTTTGGCTTCACCTTGATTACCTTGGGTTGTTTGTTTGTACCACTTAAGAAGTTTTCAGATCTTAGGTTAAAAGCGTATCTCAACCTTGGCGTACTGTGGGCGTTAATCGCGGCCATTGGTACCACGGGCTATTCCATCATTGATAAAGAAGCGCTTCTGTTACTCGATCCTTTGAGCACACCAGTTATAACTAACAAGCACACCGCGATTTTCTACCTAGGCATTCAGTTTTGGGCAATTGTGATTCCGTTGAGTGTTTGGTTATTCGTAACCAACCAAAGAATCGAGTTTACTAATGCTTGGATACTGCGAAAGAAAGCCACGCTTGCAGGCATTATGATGGCTTCGACCTATGGCTTAGTGCTGTTTGCGATGACCATGACTGAAAATGTCAGCTTGGTTGTTGCTCTTAGGCAAGTGAGTATCATTTTCGGCGTAGTGATGGGGATCTACTTTTTAAAGGAAAAGTGGCACGCGACTCGCGGTGTAGGCGTATCTCTAATTATTGCTGGCTTAGTTATCTCATTGACTTAAAAGATCGCCTGAGTGATTGGGGATTTGTGAATAGGTATCTCTATTAAGTTAAATGAAAAAACGCCCTTAGCGAAACAAACTTCGTTAAGGGCGTTTTCTCTTTATCTAGTAAGAAGCTGTAGGTAGTAAAAGACTTACCCCGCTAAATCTTGAGCATCTTGCTGTTTCAACACTTTGTGGCCATCTTCAGTGACACCACGTTTCCAGTAGCTGCTGATGTAGATGTTCTCTTTCGCGACTTCTTTTTCGTTGCGGAAGTATTGTCTTAGCTCACGCATGCTTTCAAATTCACACGCTGTCCATATTGAAACCTGACCTTCTAACCATTCTGTGTTGCGCACGGTTTGTGAAAGTGACTCTGAGGTTTCATCTTCAATCAACCAGGTTACTTTGATACCTTGAGGAGTCTCAAGTACCTGCTTATCTGCTGCTGAGTTGATCTGAATGATAGCGTGACCAGTTGCTGTTTCTGGGAGCGTTTTTACTTTTGCAGAAAGCGCAGGTAGGGACGTCATGTCTGCAACTAAGAAGAACCAGTCTGACTCTAGGTTAAGCCCCTGAATTAAACCAGGACCAGCCACTGAAATAGTGTCACCCACTTTCGCGTTCATTGCCCACCTTGCAGCAAAGCCACACTGCAAATCTTTAGTGATGTGACGAACAAAATCAACTTCAATCCACTGCTCTACAGGATTGTACTGACGAATGGTGTAGGTACGCATGGTTGGGCGCTCACCTTCGTTTAGCTGGCTTAAATCAGTCGTGCCAAGTGGCGAGAATAAAAGCTTGATGTAGCCGCCGGCACATTCTGTTGGGTATTTACTTAATCCCTCACCGCTAAGCGTTATGCGCTGCATGTTTGGAGTAATTGTTGAGGTTTGAGTAACGGTTAATGTGATAGGGCTAGGCTTGCTCATATAAGGCTCTCTTAGATTTGGATTTCCACATCATAATCCTGAACTAAAAAACACTCAATACTAATAGTTATCATTTACTTTTATTTACACATGTACTACCTAACTTATACGACAGATCCTATTGAGAAACGGATCCTACAAAAAGAGCCCTTTAGAAAACTAAAGGGCTCTTAGGATTGGTTTGACTCAGCGAACAGAATTAGCTGTTTGCTTGCTCTAGTTCAATCGTTTCTTCAGCGGCTTTCGCAGCTTCTAGCATCTTACGAATAATGAACGATGCTGCCATTGCGATACCTACCATCACGACGGCAAGAACAGTCAGCATTTGGAAGTAATCACCGTAAACCGTTTGCACGATCTCTTGTGTGATCTCTTGACCTTTCTCTAGTGCAATAGACGTTGAGAATACCGCGCCAACAATGCCTGATAGTGCGATAGCAACAGAGAACAAGCTTACTGAGAAGTTTTCAATGTGCTTAGGTGCAACAGACAGGATGAAGGCTACAACCATTGAACCTACAATCACTTCACCGAATGCTAGGAAGAAGTGAATCGCTAGGAAGACTTCTGGGCGGATCAGAATATCGTCACCAACTGTCGTTACTGCCATCGTAAGGATACCGAAAGCGATAGCCGTGAGGATGAAAGAGAAACCGACTTTGGTTGCAGTTGAGAAGTTAATGTTTTTCTTTTCTAGGTTAGAGAAGATACCCGCGATGATAGGGCCAGCAACCATACACCATAGTGGGTTCATTGCCATTGAAGCTTCAGGTGCGACAGGGATGAAACCAAATAGATCGCCACGCATTGTGTTGATCGCTACCATTGTCATCGAAGTCATCATCTGACCGTAGTACACGAAGAAACATGTCGTCAGGAATGTGATGATTAAGATAGTGCCCATTTTCAGCATGTCTGATTTCTTCGATTTCATCATCAAAGAGACAAAGTAGATGATCGCTGCACCACCGATTGCGTACACGATGTTTTGGCCAATATCCATGTTAGAGAACATGAAGAATACCAAGCCGATCATTGCTGCAGAAAGACCAAGGAACGCTGCCCAGTTTTTAGTGCTTACTGGTTTTTGGTCGATTTCAGCACTTGCTTCAACAAGGCCTTTGCGAACAAAGATCATCATCAGAAGCGCAGCACCGGCTAGCACCGCTGAAAGAAGGAAACCACCGTGGAAACCAACAACAAGTACTAGCATTGGGAACAGGTATTGGCCTAACAGAGCACCAATATTGTTTACTGAGTAGTTGATTGGGTAGCAGTTCTCAAAATCTTCTTGAGTTTTGAACGTGCGTTTGTAAAGACTTGGGTAAGAAGGGGACATCAAACCACGTGCATAACTTGCTAACGCAATACCACATAATGCCATCGGAACATTGGTTGCTGCTGCACCAAGTACCAGTAGAACGTAACCACTTGCGAACCCTAGGAAGGCAATGGTTAAAGATCGGTAAGCGCCTAAAAACTTGTCGGCGATAAAGCCACCTGCGATAGCAAATAGCGGTCCGATTGCAGAGAAAGCACCAACAACCATCATGGTGTCGGCTTCATTGTAGTTCAGATCTTCAAGGAAGAAACGAGTCAAGATCACCATGACGCCATAGAACGAAAGTCCGAACATCATTTGGCAGAACATCATTGATTTGTTTAATCTATTCCACATTATTTTATTCTCACGTTTGTATTAATATGTAGTGTAATTGCCCGATTATAATATCATTAGTAGTAATACATAAACTTAAACATCTGTCCCAAGCAGAACTTTACTCGATATATCTTTTCTTATGAGTGCATTCATATTTCTCATGAATGAGATTTGCAACGTTAGATTTTGCAAGTGGATGCATGGCGGTATGAAATTTAGCCATCATCATTTGTGGCTAAGTAATGAACTAATAAAGGGAAAGTTAGAGGTAGTCATTCTGTAAGTTATTTTGAGTGAGTATCACTTTCAATTAGCTGTTGGGCTTTAGCCAATAAAAAAGCCAGCTTGGTGGCTGGCTTTGTTGAGATATTGAAAACTAAGTTTACAAGAATGCTGTCTCTATAGAGGCTTTCTCCACTCGTGTTCCTGTCTTTTATTCACAAGGTGGTGCCATGTGGATCACGGCTAGGCCGCCTAGAGAAGTTTCACGGTACTTCTTGTTCATGTCTTTACCTGTTTGGTACATGGTCTCGATAACCTTGTCTAACGAGATAAGACACTTGCTGGTACGTTTCAACGCCATGCGCGATGCATTGATGGCTTTCATTGCACCCATTGCGTTACGTTCGATACATGGCACCTGAACAAGTCCGCCGATCGGATCGCATGTCATGCCCAGTGAGTGTTCCATCGCGATCTCAGCGGCAATACAAATCTGTTCGTTGCTACCACCACGTAGGGCAGTTAGGCCTGCTGCGGCCATTGATGAAGAAACGCCGACTTCACCCTGACAACCTACCTCTGCGCCAGAAATCGAAGCGTTGGTTTTGTATAAGATGCCGATTGCACCAGAGACAGCCAAGAAGTCTTTAAGCTGCTTAGTGTCTAGCTCTTTGATGAAGCGATGGTAGTACATTAATACCGCAGGAATAACCCCAGCCGCACCGTTGGTCGGTGATGTCACGACCTGACCGCCCGCTGCGTTTTCTTCACTTACAGCAAAGGCAAATAGGTTAATCCAATCCATGATCTCCATTGGATCGTTTTCAATCGAGGCATTTGCTTCCAGCTTTTTAAGCAGAGCAGGTGCTCGACGAGTGACTTCTAGACCGCCATCAAGGATGCCTTCCGTGTCAAAGCCACGCTGCATACACAGAGACATCACCTTCCAAATTTGGTCGGCTTTCTGGTCAATCACATCCATACCTTGGAAAGACACTTCGTTACGCAGAATTAAGCCACCAAGGCTCAGTCCTTGTTGTTCGGATAGTTCAAGTAACTGATCAGCGGAAGAGAAAGGGAACTCAACTTGTGTTTCTGCTTCCTGTTTGCCGTTTTGTAGCTCATCAGCGGTTGCGATAAAGCCACCACCAATCGAGTAGTAGGTTTCCATATCCAGAAGGCTGCCGCTTTCGTCAAAGGCAGAGATAGTCATGCCATTTTCATGCAACGGAAGGTTAGTTTTGTGGAAGAGCAGATCGCTTTCTACATCGAAATAAATTTCATGGTTACCGCTAACCAATAGAGATTTATCTTCAATCGCCTTACGCATTGCTTGGTTAGCACTGGTGATTTTAATGGTGTCGGGGCGGTTACCTAGCAAACCTAACAAGGTCGCTCTGTCTGTGTGGTGACCAATACCCGTCAATGATAACGAGCCGTATAAGTCGATTTGAATACGCTTCACTTGCTTAAGCTGAGCATCAATTTTTTGGGTAAAGTTAAACCCAGCGATCATTGGTCCATTTGTGTGGGAGCTGGATGGTCCAACCCCAATTTTGTAGATATCAAAAATAGACAGCATAGTAACTTCCTGTGAAGACGGTTCGATGGACGAACTCTGTGTAAAATTTGTATTTGGTTAGTTGCACTTCTTTGAGTGAACCTGTTCTGTGGGTGAAACAGTTATGCGATAGAGCGTATTCATTGATTGAAAGGGCTCTTTTATCGACTAGTGCTAACAAGCATAGAGCGATGAAATACAAGAGCGTGCTATGTTTGCTGTAAAGCGACACGTTTATTCTTGTATTACCTAAGATGTCGCTATCAATAGTGAGCATTATTGCGAGCAACATATAAGAATTTCAAAATACTTTTGTTAACAAGTATTGTATACATAATTCACTCCATCTAATCCCCAAAACGAGACTTGAACATAAAATGAGCATTAATCACCTCCTTATTGTGCTGGGTAAGCGACTTAATAAGAATAAATTGACTGATGAAGGAATCAGTCGAGTTGATGCTTTGGTTGAGTATCTGGCGGAGCCTTTGGTAGAAGAGTCGAATCAGCAAACTGCGGTAGCATTTTGTGGTGGGCTAACAAAAGGGCAAACACTGTCTGAAGCCGACGCGATGCACCAGTACTTTAGAAAGCTTGAAAAGCAGCGTGAACATCCGTTTTCTTTAGGGGCGATTTTGCTCGAGCAGCACTCGACCAACACTGTCGAGAACATACAGAACTTGGCCTCAGAGATGATTGCAAGCGGGCTGTTTACTCGCGGGCAAAGTGTGCAAGTGACATTCGTTTCGAATGACTACCATTTACAACGTATATTCGAGATTCAATCGCTCATGGGCGAGCAAGGTTTGCTTAAAGTTCTCATCGAGAAGTGTTCCGCACTTGGGGTAGAGCAGCAAATAGATCGCAGGTTGGAGGCTCATGTTGCGGTGCCATACCCACATCAAAGTGCTCAGGGGCAATTGTTTCTGTTGATGGACGTACTGACGACCTACCGAGTTTATCTTGAAGGTGTTTGTGCGGGCGCATTTAAGCGAGATTTAGAGTTGGTTAGACGAGAGCCAGAAAGACTGTCTTTGGAAGCATTGATCACTGCCAAAGAGCTCGTTGGACGTTCATCTGACTTTGACATTGTGGAGAGTTTACTCCCAGCATTGGAGCGCTGTATCCAGCAGACTTCAGTGGGTACCGATGTAAAAAAAGTCAGGGAATACCTAGCTCTACTAGATACTAACCTGACTTTATTGAATCGTTATTTAGATCCGGAATCGGATCACACACATCGCTGGTGGCGATAGGTGATTATTTCTTTCTCGTGATGCCAAAAGCTAGAAGTTCAGTGCCTTCTTCAGCGATGTTTTTAACCGCTCGAACGTAATCATCGCCCATAACATTGTGCCAGAAGGCTCATGTGTTTTTTACAGTGATTAACTTTGGTTTTCTGAATCTTGCTCATGGTTATTGCGGTAGTACTCCCACTGTTCAATGCGCTCGCCGTCATCGAATACACAGTAAGTTGTACGCTGATTGTTTTCAGTAACCGTGTCTAATTCACCGTCTTGTTGAACACAATAAACCGCTGCTGGGTTAGCGACTGAAACACGTTGGCCCTCGCTATATTCTGCATAGTCGTTTGCACAACCGCCTAATACAACGGCACATACAGCCATCAAACCAATTTTCTTCATGTCTATCTCCTACGTGATAACTCTATAATCGAATGCGTTAAGTTCTACAGAACCAAATGAGAAGCTCTATGAAATTAGTATATTTTAGATTTCAGAAAAGGTTGTCCTAATTTGGTCAAGATATTGAAATAGGTTGATATTTCTTCATGTTTAACGACTTTTTGAGTGTTAGATCAAGCTAAGTGGATTCAAGTTACCGTAGGAATATCCCCGTCCGATCCGTTCTGGTTAGCGGTTGTGAACCTCGAATCTATTGATGATTATGATATGATGCCGCCAAATTCAGTAGAGCAGTCAGAATCATGAGACACCTAAAAACAACCATCCATCCTGATATCGACCATCTAGACAATAAAACGGTCTATAAGCGCAACGCTGCCCGTGCCATTGTGTTAGATGGTGAAGACATTCTGATGCTGTATACAGAGCGTTATCACGACTACACCATTCCTGGTGGTGGTTTGGATGAAGGGGAAGATGTGATCGCAGGTATGGTTCGTGAACTCGAAGAAGAGACTGGCGCGAAGAATATCCATAGCATCAAGCCGTTCGGCATTTTTGAAGAGTTTCGTCCTTGGTACAAAGATGATGCAGACATGATGCACATGATTTCTTACTGCTACTCATGCAAGATCGATCGTGAGCTTGGTGAAACGGCTTACGAAGATTATGAAGTGAAAAACGGGATGAAACCGGTGTGGATGAATATCCATGAAGCGATCGCTCATAACGAAAAGACCATGGCAGAGAGCCCTAAGAAGGGCATGAGTATTGAACGTGAAACCTTTTTGCTGCATTTGATTGCCAAAGAGATGCTTTAGCCGTTATCAATACTAGCCTGCTAAGCTATTTATTTGCCGCCACTTTTGGCGGCAAAATTGTTTCTAGCAATGCTAAAATTTAATAGCGGAAACTAATTATTGAATATGGTTGATATTGTCAACTAAGTGTTTTTGATGTATCTTTACCTCAGCGATGAACCTATCTAGCTTAACTGCCCGGTTATATCGTTAAATCTCGCTGTGAGCCTGCCCTAAACAAAGAATACTATGAATAAAAGACAGTTTATTGCCCATTATCTGCGCATGAATCGCACCTCGTACTTATTGGCGATTGTGTTCATCTTTCTCGTCAACTGGTTACAAGTAGAGATCCCTCGTTATATCCAATTGGCGATAGATTTGATTGATGATGCCTCTTCAACTGGCCACCAACAGCTTCAAACCTATGTTTGGATTGTGGTCGGGATGTCGGTTGCCATGGTGGTGGTGAGAATTCTGTCTCGTATCTATGCGCTTAATCCGGGGCGAATTACAGAGGCCGCACTTAAAAGTACACTTCTACAAAAGTTGAATCGCTTACCGAGCAGCTTTCACGAACGCTTTGCTTCGGGTCGACTGATCTCGATTATCAACAATGACCTTAGTGGCATTCGACTGCTGTTTGGTGTCGGCTTCTTGCAGTTCTTCAATGCCTTGCTTGCGTTGTCGTTGACGCCTCTTTACATGTGGCGCATATCGCCAGAACTCACACTGTATTCGATCATTCCTATCTCAATCGCTTTTGTGATTTTCCGTGTGGGCTTCAAGCGTATGAAAACGCTGCATTTAGAGCACATGAAGCGTCTACAAAACCTGTCTGCTCAACTAATGAGTTACCTGTCTGGGATTGACTTGATTAAGAGCCAGCAGATGTCACCTTGGGTGAAAGCCGAAACTGAAAAGCTGAACCAGTTATTGCTTGAATGCCGCCTTAAAATTACACGCATTCAAGTCTTCTTTATGCCGGTACTCGACTACGCCAATGACCTGATGAAAATCATCATTCTTGGGCTTGGTGGCTACATGTTAATGAGACAGGAACTCACACTTGGTGAGATTACCGCCTTTCTGACTTACTCGGTTTTGCTCGCTATGCCATTGATGCAACTTGGCAGAATCGCGACCATTTATCAGCGTGGCATGGTAGGTATTCAAAGTGCACAAACCATTCTTAATGCCAAAGTCCCGGAGCTTGATGAAGGTAAGCTGACTGAACTAGATGTTGAATCACTGAAGGGAAAAACGTTTTCTGTTCGCAACCTCAGCTTCAGCTATTCAGGTGAAGAACGCGTGATTCTCGATGACATCAGCTTTGATATTCCAGCAGGTAAGAAAGTGGGTGTGTTAGGCGGGATCGGAGCGGGTAAAACGACATTAGTGAACTGCTTAAACCACCACTTGGATGTACCACAAGGTTCTGTTTTCCTTGGTGAAAGAGATGTCACTAGCTTCTCACGCAGTGACTTACGCCGTTACGTGAAAACCGTGACTCAAGACCCTTACCTGTTTTCAGCAACCGTCGAAGACAATATCCGCTTTGGTAGCCTAGATACCGATTTGGCAAAGAGTCAGGTTGATGAAGTGCTAGAGCTCAGCCAGTTGGCTAGTGATGTGACACGTTTTGAACACGGCGATCAAACCTTAGTCGGTGAGAAAGGGATCATGTTGTCAGGTGGTCAGAAGCAGCGCTTAAGTATTGCGCGTGCTTTATTGCAACCCACCGACCTGATCATCATGGATAACGTTCTATCGGCTGTCGACTATGAAACAGAACGTAAGATCTTGGAAGGTTTGTTTAAACGTTTGGAAAATCAATCGGTTCTTGTGGTTTCACACCGCGTTAATGCCCTTGAATATATGGATGAAGTCATCGTGTTGAACGAAGGTAAAGTGATCGCGAAGGGCGACCACGCCACGTTATTGAAAACCTGTGATTACTATTACGATACATGGCAACTACAGCAGAATGAAACGGAGGCAGCAGCATGTTAAAAGGTGTTGATCTCAAATACCTCAAGCACTTTTTTAAGTTTGCTAAGAAATACAAAGGCTCTGCGATTCTGGGCATCGCTATGCTTCCTCTTTCTGTCATCACGAGCTTGTTGTTCCCTTGGCTGATCATTCAAGTGATCGATGTTCACCTGAGTCATGGGGATATGGATGGTCTGCTCGAATACGTCTTCTATCTCGTTGCCGTGCTGGTGGCGAGTTATGTGGTGGATACCACCTATTCGTACAACCTTCGTAAAACTGGGCAATACACGATAACTGACATGCGCTCAGTGTTGTTTGCTCGCGTGCTCAAACTGCCACGCAGCTATTTTGATAACACACCGATTGGCGTAACGCTTTCACGATTAACCAGTGATTTGGAAACCATCGGCGAGACGTTTGTTCAGTCGGTTGTCGGGCTAGTTAAAGACAGCATCAATACCATTGCTCTGTTAGTGATGATGTTCTTTATTGATTGGCAGTTAACGATGATTGTATTGATCATTATGCCACCAGTGATGTACTTGACGGTGTATGTGAGAAACCGACTTCGTGCTTTGTATAAGGTGACTCGTTCTTCTTTGGCTCGCAGTATTGGCTTTTTACAAGAAGTCTTATTTGGCATGAAAACCGTTCAGATGTACCGAGCGGAAGAGCAAGTCGAGCAACGCTACCAAGGCTATACCGATGAGTTTTTAAGAGCGCAGAAGAAGATCAATAAATACGATGCGATTTTGTTCTCGTTTATCTCCGGCATCACTTCAATCACTATCGCGATTATGATCTGGTATGGCTCTGAGCAAGTGATAGAAGGAGCGCTCACCTTGGGTGTGCTGATTGCGTTCATCAATACTTTAGAGAAAGTGTTTGTTCCGATCCGAGACTTTACTTCGCAGATCGCTTCGATTCAGAGTTCATTTGCAGCGTTTGACCATATTGAAGAACTGTTTGTTGAGCCGACTGAAGAGGAAGGGCGTAACCTGCTGCCATCTAACAAGGTTGAGAAACAGCTTGAACAGTTTGTGAGCCTAGAGTTTAAGAACGTAAGCTTCCGCTACAAAGACGACTCTCCCTACGTTCTAAAGAATGTCTCGTTTGTATTGGAGAAAGGGCATCAAATTGCCCTTGTGGGTTCGACGGGTTCGGGCAAGTCGACGATTCTGCGTCTGATCTCTAAAACCTACCAAGATTATGAAGGCAGCATTTTGTTGAATGGAATAGAGCTGTCACAGATCTCAAGTGAAGACTCTGCTCATTTGTTCTCAATGATGATGCAAGACGTGCACTTATTTGAAGAGACCATTCAATTCAATATCGCGCTGGGCAAAACGCATCTATCTAGAACTGAGGTTGAACAGGCGGCGCGCTATGTTTATGCCGATAAGTTTATTGAACAATTGCCACAAGGTTATGACTTCCACTTGGAAAAGAACGGCTCCAACTTGTCTGTAGGGCAAACGCAGCTTATCTCGTTCGCTAGAGCGGTTGCACAGGGTGGTCAATTGATGATGCTTGACGAGGCGACCAGTTCGGTAGATTCAATCACCGAAGACCTGATTCAAAAAGCAATGCAGCGCCTTTTCAAGGAAAAAACTGTGATTGCGATTGCACACCGTTTGAGTACCGTTCGTCACTCAGATACGATTTTGGTGTTGGAAAAGGGTGAAATTGTTGAGCAAGGTAATCATCAACAGCTGGTGGCACACAATGGTATTTATGCTGGCTTGTTACAAGAATCGATTGTAGAAACGGGCGATTCTCAAGTAACGGTTGCCTGATCACCTCAAATCAGGTTTACCGTTATCGATACTATGAATTGGTGTTGCTTATGTTTCACCAATTTCTATTCTTTTCTAGTATTCCCAGTAGCTTAGGAAAAATAAAACATATTTTACGATTATTAATATGTTATGATATCCCTACTACTAAAGGGGTGTCTTAGGGCATCGGGATGTATGCAAGCAAAAAGAACCGGCTTGTGTCAGTCACTTTCTGGCGAATATGGAATCGAAAATGTTGTTGGAAGAAGTTGTAGAAATTATCGAATTAACCGACTCAGACCATTTATCTCAAGCAATGGAACTGTTTAACGAGCATGGTTTTGTTGATACTGAGTCTTTACCTTTTATGAATGTTGTTTTTGAAACAGCACCAGATCAACTTGCGAAGAAGCTGTCGCAGATTGGTTTTAAAGGTTTAGTGCAAGTCGAAAAGAACGAAGATGCATCAGGCTTCACCATTATTGATGCTGACCGTGTTCTGCTAAAAGACTCTGCTTAACTGTAAGATTCTTCTTAATGACAAGAATAAGATTCAGCTTAGTGAAAAGACTCTATCCAGTTCAGTAACACCCGTTATGATTATTTGAGGTTAACACAGTGACAACAGCAACCGTTTCATCAACAGAGCAACACATTTCCAATGAACATGCGCTTTTAGGTGCATCGTTATTAGCGTCTCAAAAAGTTGAGTTGGCTCTGTTCAGTGTGATCTCTAAATTAGTTAAAACCCTATCAAAAGATCAGCAACAGGCATTAGGTCTGGATTTGGATACCTTTTTAAGGGAGAAGCCAAGTGAACAAGCCTCGACTCTGAGCCACTACGAAAATACGTTTGGTGAGCAACTTCCTTTGAAGGCCAATGAACTCAACGATTTTATTTATCATCGAAACTTGGTTACTCGTGGATTTTGGCGTGTGACTGGAGCTGATGTTAAAGGCGGTGAGAAGCTTGCTAACCCAGAGCTTTATTTAAAAGAGTTCTTGGCCAAGTGTGAATACTGGCAAGTGATGCTTGATACTCAAACCAAGTAATCAAATAGAAATAAGAAAGCCATAGCGAACATGCTATGGCTTTTTTGTTGTTTGTGCAAATTGTCTTGAATTCTTTGAATCTAGAGCATCATCTTCAATACATAGTTCCTAGAGACAAAGTGGTGTTTAAGTGTGGCACTGATATGCAGCACAATTAAACAGGCTAGGGCAATACAACTGGCACGATGGAAATAGAAAAAGAAGCCGTTGATTGCAGAGTCGGTAATTAGATTATTTACGCTCACTAACCAAAATAAAGAGTACGGTTCTTTTAGCATTAAGTAGCCGGTGCTGAAAACCATAAACATCACAAGATACATCAAAGAGTGTGCAAGCTTGGCAACGCATTTTTGCCCTTCAGGCACAGAGGTTGGCATGCTTGGCGACGAGCGAAAGTGGCTCCAGATATAACGAACCACAAGCAGTGGCGTCGCAACGGTCGCCAATGACATGTTGAGCACTGACAGCAAAGAAAACAGCTCTGGATGACTGGTGACATTGTGCATCACATACCCTGCGATTGTTGCATAGATGATTACAGAAGCCATTACCCAGTGCAGTACACGGCTTACTAAATCGTATCGTGGATTATTCAAATTAACCTCGTTCTGATCGTTATTAATATAAGATTCATCTCGATGCAATAAACCATTTTTCGGTATATTCGCATCGCGAATTAATCATATAGAACAGTATTACGCGGTATTTTTATAATTTAGAAATTAATGATGTTGCTTCAGGTGTTTTATAATTATCAATGATGTTTTAGAGTGTTAATTCCAATATGGACATAGCAAACTTGTCGACTTCCTAGCTTGTATGCCTATTACGAGATACAGTTAGTCTAAAGATAAATATATAAGGAATGTATAATGCTTCGAATCTTATTGATTGCAGTTATCTCGGTGTTCAGCACGATGAGTTTTGCAAGCGAAGAGGTTAAGTACTCGGAACAAGAGTATTTGGATAGACCGCTGATGGAACGCTATATCTTGGATGAGTTGAAGCAGCTTCGAATGGAACAGCAGGATCTTGAAAGACGCTTGACCATTCAGATGACTGACCGGGAACTGACTGTGGCAGACAAGTCTCTGAATTACGCCAATGTAACCGTAACCTACTTCTTCTACATTATTGCTGGTGTGGCCTCTCTTATCGCGCTGGTGGGTTGGCAATCCATCAAAGAGCTTAAACACACAACTCAAGACATGGCTGATAAGCGACTTAATTCTATCGCTCAAGACTATGAGAAGAAGTTTAATGTTCTTGAACGGGATCTTAAGCGCAAGACCAGAATCATTTCCGACAACAACCGCGAAATTGAAATTATCAATGAGATTCATAACCTATGGTTGAGAGCACAGAACGCACAAACGGCAGAGCAAAAAATTGAAATCTACGATGAAATACTGAAGGTTCGTCCTGGAGATTTAGAAGCACTTACTGCCAAAGCTGACGCTGCTATGGATATACAGGAATACCACTGGGCAATGAGTCTTTGTAACCGTGTATTAGAAGTCGATGACCAAAATGCTCATGCCTTGTATCAACGTGCTTGCGCCTATGCTCGATTAGGGGCAGAAGGTCAAGCTATCGATGACTTAGAGCGCGCTATTGAAGCCAGTGGGTCCATGAGAGAGCTGCTAACTGAAGAGCCGGACTTTGAGATGCTGCGAGGCTTAGAACGCTTCGAAGTACTTCGTGAAGAGTAATATGAGGTAAAGATCCGTGTAAACTAAGGTGGTGGGCTTTGCATGCTCACCATACTTTCACACCTATCGCGCTATGGTTTCTTACATTTCATTTATTTTTTTGATTTAATTGTTATGTTATAACACTTTCTAAGTTCCTCGTTATAACCGCTAAGTATTTTATGAAGTTCCTCCGTATTGGTCTGATCGTTACTGCGATCAGCGCATTTTCCCTTGCTGCTTTGCTCTCTTTTCACTCCAAACCAGCACCAGAAATCTCTATCAAAATAACCCCTTACCAAGGTTCTCAACCTAATGATAAGGAAGTCATCGACTCGCAAGCGACTCCCAACTCTTTGGTTAAGGTCCATTATTTTGTGAAAGTTGGCGATACGCTAAGCAACATCTTTTCGTCATGGCAACTGCCATATGGAACCGTTCAAAAGGTGATGGAAGCGGATCTGGAGTCTTTGAAACTCGACACAATAAAACCTGGTGACCATCTAGAGTTGCTTTTGGATAGTGACTCAAAACAGCTTGTGGAGCTGATTTATCACGAGAGTTTGGTTGAGCAAGCAGCCTTTACTCGAAACGATGATGGTAGCTTCACCTATAAATTCCACGAGATCCCAGGCGAATGGAAAGAAAAACTCTATGCGGGTAGTGTTCACGGTAGCTTTTCAACGTCAGCCTACAAAGCGGGGTTAACTACTAACCAGATAGCCAATATCACCCGCACACTAAAAGACAAAGTCAACTTCGCTCGAGAGCTGAGAGCTGGTGATAGCTTCAATGTATTGGTCAAAGAGCAGTACACGGACGATCACCTAACGGGTAAAACAGAAATTCAAGGTATCTCAATTCAATTAAGAAACCGAGAAGTCGCAGCTTTTCTAGCACCAGATGGTCTTTTTTATGACAGAGAGGGAAATAGTCTAGAGCAAGCCTTTGATAGATACCCAGTCGACAGAAAATTCCGAAGAATCACTTCTTCGTTCAATCCGACACGAAGACACCCAGTAACTGGGCGAATCTCACCGCACAATGGTACCGACTTTGCGACACCTGTTGGTTCACCTATCTACTCAACTGGTGATGGTCGAGTGGTGGCACTTCGTGACCACCCGTATGCTGGTAAATATTTGGTGATTGAACACAACAGCGTATATACGACGCGTTATCTTCACTTGAGCCGCTTCTTAGTTAAGAAAGGTCAGCAAATTAAGCGAGGTCAGAAAATTGCGCTATCGGGTGCTACTGGTCGTATTACTGGCCCGCACTTGCACTTTGAGGTATTGGTTCGTGGTCGCGCCGTCGATGCGATGAAGGCGAACTTACCAATGGCAAGCTCAATTATGCCTAAAGATAGAAAAGAGTTTTTGGCTCGAATTGCCTCTTTTGATGCCATGCTCTCTGAGCCCGCAGATCGCGCGAGTTAGAGATATTCATATCTAACTTGGCAACGCATACAATCACGCCCCTTAGTTAGCGATTTAGCTAAGGGGCGTTTTTTTAAAGAATCACACGATTAAGCGACTGAATCCGTTATTCGATGGATAGAGCTATTGAGCGATAGGTTTGCCACTGATTAAGCAACCACCACTGCCGTGCCACTAGCAGAGACCATCAACATGCCATTACCTGTTCCCAAGACTTCGTAATCAATATCTACGCCTACCACCGCGTTGGCACCCGCTTCAATCGCTTTCTGTTCTAACTCTTTGAACGCGTAGTTACGTGCTTTTTCCAGTTCTTTCTCGTAGGTGCCAGAACGTCCACCCACAAAGTCACGAATTCCTGAAAACATATCTTTGAAAACGTTCACCCCTAGAATGGCTTCTCCGGCAATAACCCCTTTGTAATCGACAATGCGCTTGCCTTCGACTGATTGTGTGGTGGTAATAATCATAATGGCCTCTTGTAAGCTTGCTGAGCTGTCACTCGCTTATTGATTGATAGTTTGGTCTTGCTCTTGAATGTCATCGTTCAGTGCTGTCTCTGAGCGTGTGAATTCATGTCTTAACCATGTTGTCAGTTTTAGCACACTTTCTTGTTTTAATTTGTTTTTTGGGCAAACAAAGTAAAAATCTTGGTGCGGGTTAGCAACCGGTTTACCCAGTTCGACAAGCATCCCGTGGCTGATGTCATCCTTCACAAACAAGCGATGTGTAACCAATACGCCTAGTGAACGAATCGCAGCTTGTACTGCTTGAATGGAGACATCGAATGTCAGGTTGCTATGGAATGTGGGCATTGGGATTTGGTAATTGTCGCACCACACTTGCCAGTCGTGTTGTCGCCTGAGGTTAAAAACGCCAATGGTCGGGTTTTGTTTGACGAGTTGTTCGACGCTCAATCCGGTCTGGTTTTTTAATATCGTAGGGCTACACACCAAGATTAGGTCATCGTCGCCCAGTTTCTCGCTGTAATATTGTTCCCACTCGTTGGGTTTGCCATGTACAAGCGCAACATCGACCCCTTCCTGCTCGATATCGAAAGGGCCAGTTAGCGTCGAAATGCGGATATCAAGTGAGGGAGCGAAGGCTTGGAAGTCGGGAACTCGTGGGATCCACCAGTGCATCGCTAGCGAATTGACCATGTTGAGGGTAATGCGGTGGTCGTTAGGCGTTCTGGCAAGCTCTTCGGTCGCCTCTATCACTTGCTCAAGTGCGGGAGCAACTTTGCGGTAATATCGCTTACCTGCGGCATTAAGAACAACACGACGACCGACTCGTTGAAACAGAGGCTTGTTGACCAGTTGTTCTAACGACTTTATCGCTTGGCTTACCGCAGAGTGACTGACGTACAATACCCGCGCGGCGTCGGTCATGCTGCCAGTCTCAGCAACAGCAATGAAAGCATAAACGGATTTAAGCGGAACGAGTTTTTTCATTGGTAAGTTTTCCTTACAGTTATAGTTAATATTACTCGCTATTTTTCATTACGTCACGCCTCTAAAATAGATGTCATAGGAGGTGATAATTATGTCTGATATTACCAAGGCGACGACTTTCATGTTGTTGTCGACGTTCAGTTTGTCTTTAAGTGGCTTGATGGCCAAGTATCTATCTGAAGTGATGCCCACTTCGTTACTCAGTTTTGTGCGTTTTTTGTTACCCAGTCTGTTTTTATTTTTTTTCCTGACCTTTTACAAAATCAGCAAGCCGACACGAGAAATGTGGAAACCTTTGGTGATGCGGGCGATCTTTATGGTGGCGTGTCAGTGGTGTTTCCTTACTTCACTGCAAACCTTAACGCTTGTTGAAGGGGTTGTGTTGTTCAGTACGGGGCCTCTGTTTATTCCATTGTTAGAAAAGTTAATATTTAGAACCAAGATTCATACAACGACGATAGTGTGTTTAGCTGTCACCTTTGTTGGCGTAGTGATGATGGCGGGGGATTGGTCGCAGTTTGAGTTGGGTTCGGAGTTCTTTAGACCTGCGCTTCTGCTTGGGCTTCTCGCGGGGGTATTTAATTCTGGCTCGCAAGTGAGTTTGTACCGAGCGTCTAAAACCAGCCTGACTCCGGCAGAGCTTAACGCGTGGACCTTTTTAGTTGCGGCAATTATTGTGATACCAATGGTGGTGTTTACTTCTGTTTCTGCGGTGCCTGATGTACTTGAAAGTGCAGAGAAAGGAACCTTGTCGGCGTTGCTGTCTTTTGACGATTTACGCTGGATTGTTCTCGGATCACTTGGTCTTGCACTGTTTACCATCAATACCCAAATCTTCCGTTCCAAGGCGTATAAGCTTGCAGACAGTGGCTCCCAGTTGGCACCTCTGATTTTTACTAACATGCTGTTTAGCGCGCTTTGGCAGGGCTTGTTCTTTGATGATGTGTTTTCTACACAGCAGATGATTGGCATTAACCTGATTGTCGTGGCGAGCATCACCAATACATTGCTGGCAAAAAGACACAGCAAGGCGAAAGCCAAACAAAAACCGCACACCACAGTGGCTGTAGCGACTGTAGTGGACGTTGCGGTATTGGACTCGGCAGCTAAAAGCTAACCATTGAGTTATGGCTTATCCTCTGAATGGTTAATTTAAAACTTAGAACAATGAGCGTATGTATTCTTTTACTCGGTCGATGTGTTCGTGCGGGTCAATCTCGCAGCGTTGGTTCATTTCTAGGAATCGCTCAGCGTATTTATCGTAGATTTTGTTTTCCAAAAACAGTAAATACAACTTGGGATCGATATGACCGCTGGTGGCCATGTCGGTCATGATGTTGAGTGATTCGCTTAAGAGTTTACCTTTCTTATAAGGGCGATCACTAGAGGTGAGCGCTTCAAAGACATCAGCAATTGCCATTGCTCTGGACGGCAGAGGTAACTGGTCTTCGTTTAAGCCTCTTGGGTATCCCTTACCGTCGATACGTTCGTGGTGTCCGCTGGCGATATCCGGAATGTTTTGAAGGTAAGGCGGGTAAGGCAACTTGTTGAGCATGGTGAAGGTTTGGATAATATGATCGTTGATCATGAAACGTTCTTCATCGTTTAGCGTACCACGGCGTACTTTCAAATTGTGCAGTTCACCTTGGTTGTATTTAACTTCTCCGGGCTTAAGTACAAACGCTTCTTGCCATACATCGGCAGGGTTAAAGCCATTGTCCCAAGGTATTTTATGCTCCGGTTTGTCTGCAAGCAGAGGCTCCATGACAGGCAAACCCTTTTCCTGACTTGTTGGCTCAGTTCTCTCTTTCTCAACCGACTCTTTTTGGGTGTTAAATCTCTCTTTTTCAGACCAAGACAAACCCAATTGATCATCCAGTGTACGTTTCCATTGGCGTTTGGCTATTTGATCTAAGCGTTCTAGCTGCTCTTCCGTCATAGATTCGCCGCCAAGATTACACTCAGCAACGAAGGCAAACTCCTCATCCAGTTCAAACAGGCTTTGTTCGAGTATTTTGAGTTGTTCTTCTTGTAGTGCACCGTTCGCCATCGCTTTCCAGTAATCGGTTTCCGCTTGCTGTTTCAACAACTCAAAACGCATTCGCACTTCGTGGATTCGGTCGTAAATGGTTTCCAGTTTTGTTGCCTTATCTACCACATATTCAGGCGTGGTCACCTTGCCGCAGTCATGAAGCCAAGCGGCGAGCATCAACTCTTCCCACTGTTTACTGTCCAATGAGAATTGCGGGTAATAGCGGTCATCATCTATGGTTGCTTGAGTTAGCCATTTGGTGAGCTCAGGCACTCGTTGGCAATGCCCGCCCGTATAAGGTGACTTGGTATCAATCGCCGATGCAATCAGCTCAATAAAGGCATTAAGCATGTCTTTTTGTTGCTGCATTTGGTCGATGTTGTCTTTCGCTATTTCCGCAAAGCTGAGCAACTCTCTTAAAAAGGCGTGCTTGTCTGCCTGCATCTTGGTAATTGGTCTCTCATAGCCAATTGCCACAATCCCTACCAACAGTTTCTCTCGGTTTAATAGTGGAAATAGGTACAGGTCTGAATTGAAGATCGAATCTTGGTAATAGTTGAGAACATTGTCTTCTCTGTTCAAATGGATCGTCTCACCAGATTTAAGCTGACACAGCAACCAAGGCGTGTGTTTGATGAAGTCATTAATGTCGGCCTTAAAAGGAAGAATGGCAAGGTTGGCTGCCGTATCAAACACGTCTTTCTCTTTGGATTGAGTGAAAAGGACAATGGTTTCTGCTTTGGTAATTAAATAGCTTTGATGAGCAATGTTCTTGGCTAAGATCGAAAACTCCTGATTCCCGGCGGTGTCTCGAAGTAGGGTAATCAGATCATGAAGCGTGTGTTCCATTAGCTCAATCGAGTGGGCAAGGTTAGCCACTTCTTGAATCATGCTTTTGGGATAATGAGTACGCCTGAAGTCAAATCGAGCGATGTTGTCGGTGAGTTGCATCAGCGTATTGAGTGGCTGAGACAGTCGATTAGCAACAAACCATACGATAGCGAAGCAGATGAACAACATCCCAATCGCGACCGCAACTTGCTTGTCTCGCATCGAGATAAGATCAGCGAGCAGCTCATTGTGTGGCGTCGCTTCTGCCAAGTATAAGGTGACATTTTGAGTCAGTTGAACCGGCGTTAGCGTTAGTGCCCAAGTGTTTAAGTTGTACTCAACGTTTTTTAGATTGAGGTTAAACTTCTCTTCATCAGAGATAAGCGGCGCAATAACGGACGCTTTCAATGCTTCCATCTGTTCACGTTTGGGCACATTAAAGAAGCTTTGGTCTTGCTCACTGCCAGAGAGATTCCCCGTTGTTTGGTTGTTCGTTTGCTCAGTTTTACTTGTGTCATCAGATTGGGAGTCAGGCTTGGGTACTGATAGCTCAAGTTGATGCTGACCGAGAAGATTAAAATGTTGATCGAACAAGGCGAGTCGGGTTTGCGGAGAATAAGCTAATTCACTGATCTGAGAAGAGAGGGAACTCAACGTAAAGTCGGCACCAACCACATGCTTGCCATCGGCAGAACGCCTAGAGAGTGTAATGCCATTGGTTTGCAGGAAATAGAATAGATAGGGCTCAGAGAGTTGTATTGAGCCATCAGGCTTTGCGTTACGAAACCAAGGACGAGTGGTGGGGTTGAACTTACTCTCTGCTTGTCGAGTACTGATCACTTGATGTGCGCCATCAAGATAGGTAATAAAGTTTTCACCGTCTAGATTGGTGCTGCTAACCATCATGGTCGCTTTAGCGGGCGCGCTGTTTTCGGCTCTCTGTTTATTGGTGCTTAATGGACGAAAGATTCTGAAGTCACCATCTTCAGAACCATAAAATAGAGCGACCAAATTGGTGTTTTGCTTGAAGATGATATCGACCGAAGCAAGCCAAGAGTCTTTTTCGACAGCGGAAGCTTGATGAGCAACAAACGGGCTCACCGCCATCACATTTAAGGTTGTGATAACAGGGGCAATGGCTTGTTTAAATACTGATTCCAGTTTGTCGCGGTGCTCATTACTGATCTCGCGCACTGTGCCTAGCAGCAGCTCTTGGGAGTGCCGATAACTAATCGAAATCAATACCGCACCGACAAGTGTTGTCAAAATTAGGAAAAGGCTAGTGATGTGGATACTCAGCGGATATCGTCTTCTTCTCATCTAACACTCCAGTTTGTAGGCTGGTTTAAGTATTGACGAACTTGGGTAGGTTGCAAAAAATTGGCGCAATTACCGAGTGTGTGCGGTTCGACTTAGATAAGACCAAGCGCTGGCTGGCTCTGGTTAGCCACGTATTCCCGTGTCGTGTAAATGAACCAGTAATAAACCTTTATGTTTGGGTGCTAATTGTCACTTTCAGCTGATAAACTGGCCGAATTGTTGCCATTAGGCATTCATTTTCTGAAGTATTCTTTTCCTGAAAGAGATTCAGAGTTACTTTCTGAAAAACGTATTTTGACCGAGCGAAGAGGGCATTGATTCATGGAACTCAAAGTAGATACTCACACCCACACATACGCAAGTGGTCATGCTTACAGCACATTGATCGAAAACGCCAAGTCGGCAAAGCAAAATGGTTTAGCCATGTTTTGTACTACTGATCATTCAGAATCAATGCCGGGCGCGCCACACTATTGGTTCTTCAGCAATCAGCGTGTGCTCCCTCGTTTTATTGAAGATGTCGCAATTATTCGAGGTGTTGAGTCAAACATCATGAACACACAGGGTGAAATCGACATTCATCCGAGTGTGGATAAGAACTTGGATTGGGTGATCGCGAGTTTTCACGAGCCAGTATTTCGCCCATCGGATGTCGCTACCCATACAGAAGCATTGTTGAATGTGATTAAGGGCGGTCGAATTGATGCGCTTGGTCACTTAGGCAATCCTAATTTTGATTTCGATTTCGAAGCCGTTATTCAATGTGCGGTTGAGAACAACGTGGCGATTGAGATCAACAACACCACACTCAAAGGCAATAGCCGAGTTGGCAGTGTTGACCGCTGCTATGAGATTGCAAGAATAGCGAAAGCGAAGGGTGCATTTATTACAACAGGCAGCGATGCGCATTTCTGTTTAGATGTCGGTGGCTTAGACTTAGTCGCAGCATTGTTAGATGAAGTGGGCGTAGACTCGAGTAAAGTGATTACCCATTCGCCAAAGCAGTTCCTAGCCTTTTTGGCCTTGCGCGGTCGTAATGAAATCCCAGAATATTCAGATCTTGTTTAAGAGAATATCGGCGGGTTTGCATTTCGACACAATCAATTTTTGTGCCTGAAAGATTTTTGTATACACTAGCCGAAAATAATAAAGTCGAAGTGCCACAGTAATGACGGCTCTAACTTCAAAGACACCGCTTCACTTGGAGAAACAATGAAAACTCGCTCAATCCTTTTATCTGGCTTAATCGCTGCTTCAGTATTGTCTGGCAACGCATTTGCTAATGTAGACCTTAAGAAAAACATGCAAGAAATGAAGCTTGCGTTCAAACAAGCGGCAGAAGCTCAAAGCATTGAAGAGATGCAAAAGCCTATCGTTCGTTTAGATACGCTAGTGGCAGAGCTGAAAACGGGTGTTTACCCAGTCGAGAAAGAAGACAACTTCATGGAAGGCTTCAAAAAGATCAGTGCATCACTGGATAGCATTGAGCAGAAGCTAGACCAAGGTGACTTAGCGTCGGCACAGCAAGAACTTCGTACTATTGATGGCCTTCGTGAAGAGTACCATGAGAAGCGTAACCCAAGCATCTGGAGCAAGATCTTCGGTTAATTCGTTAATCATGAACGTTTGCTAGATAGGTAACAAAGAGCAAACCTCAAGATTCGATTTCTAAAACGCCGCCTTACATTACCCTCTTTCGAGGAAGGTGTAAGGCGGCGTTTTTATTGTCTCTTTTATCGAAAGCCTGCTGCAAAGAGATGAGTATTACTTTCTTAGTTTTAGTGTTGTAACCAGTATTTAACGAAAAAGAGTGTGCGTTAGCTTCAATTTTTTAACTTGCTGTTAATCTTTACGTTTACCTATATTCCAAGTCCCTCATAATAAGGGAAATTTATAAAGACTTGGAATAATGCGCCGAACCTCGTTCAACTTCTTCATGTTACTTGCAACAGCATTAAGCTGGGCGCTAGTGACATTAATGCCTGTTATCAATGCTCATGGTAATAGTGCGGGAGTATGGGCGTCGTTATGTACGGTCAATGGCTTTGAATTGGTTCAAATCGAAGAAGGCGAACCTAATACTCATAAAGGAAAGCCGTGTCCGTTTAGCCATTTTTCCACGTTTCACCAAGATGAACTTCCCACTACACTACTGACAACTCGACTGAGTTCTATTGTCTCCGACAGCTACGCTTTTTTGGCTCTAAGCGAACGCTACACGAGGCAAGCCCCGCGCGGCCCTCCCTTTGTTATTGCTTAAACCTAACCCATTAAAATAATTAAAAAATAAAGTATTAAGTAAAGTTAAACATGCTCAGATTACTTTCTGATTTTTCAGAAGGTATGTTTGCGTGTGTCAAAGGAAATTATAATGTTGAGAAATGAATCTCAAACCCCTGCGAAAGCACAAGCAACTTCGCAGTCTAAAAGCAGTGCAACAACCGGTTCGGAAACCAATATAAAAAGCAAAGACCGCAATAAAACCCTCTATTTCCTCACATGGCGCTGGCACTTCTATGCTGGGCTATTTGTTATCCCGTTTATGTTAATGCTGAGCATTACAGGTTTGGTGATGCTGTTTGATGATGAAATCGAGTTAGATTTTCATCACGAAGCCATTGAGATTGTTGCATCGGGCGATCCGATTAAAGTGTCACAACAGTTAACTGCAGTGCAGAATCAATACCCACAAGGCTCGGTGACGCAGTTTGTTCCGAGTAAAGCCCCTGATCTCGCTAACCGCTTTTCGCTATCACTTGAAGACGGAACATCTGTTTTCGCCACTGTGAATCAGTACACTGGCGAAGTGGTCGGAGAAATTCCACGCAGCGATAGCCTGTACCAACTAGCGAATGATATTCACGGCACTTTGTTGATTGGTGATTGGGGTGATTATCTAATTGAAGTCGCAATAAGCTTGTCTATTCTGTTGCTCGTCAGTGGCATTTACTTATGGCTACCGAGAGACAACGCAAGCCGCGCTGGTTTTCTCAAGCTGAGAGTGTCATCCGGGCCACGTGTTCTCATGCGTGATCTGCATGCGAACATCGGTGGTACCTTATCGCTTATTCTGTTGTTGTTTATTCTATCTGGATTGGCATGGACAGGTTTTTGGGGCGGTAAGCTTGTTCAAGCATGGAGTACTTTCCCTGCTCAAATGTGGGACGATATTCCATTGTCTGATAAGACGCACGCTTCCCTCAACCATGGATCAGAAGAAGAGCTCCCTTGGAACTTGGAGCAAACACCACTGCCTTTGTCTCAAGATAAGCCAGCAGAGCACGTTCATCATGTGGAAGAGGCTACTGAGCCTCACGACCATTCTAAGATGGGTGAAGATCACTCTCAACATATGTTGTCAGCAAGCAACTTCGACATTGATGACGTTACTGAAAAAGCATACTCACTTGGCTTTACGCAATACAAGGTCAATTTCCCGCGTTCAGAAACGGGCGTTTACACGGTCACAGCCAATACAATGGGTGGCGATATCATCGATCCAACGCAGGATCGTACCACGCACCTCGACCAATATTCTGGTCGTATACTGGGTGAGGTGACATGGCAAGATTATAACTTCATTGCCAAGACGTTAGCGGTTGGTATTTCATTGCACCAAGGTGACATCAGTATCATCAATAAGCTTCTAAATGCCTTGTTTTGCTTGGCGTTCATTGTTGTGTCTGTGACTGGCGGTGTGATGTGGTGGATGCGCAGACCTTCAGGTCAACGAAAGCTTGGCACGCCACCGAAGTTTGGTGATGCAGGGCTTTGGAAAGCAGGCTTAGTGACGGTGATAGTTATTTCAGCGCTGTTTCCACTGGCGGGTGCGACGATCGTGACAGCCATGCTATTGGATTGGTTACTGTTCTCGCGTGTCGAGAAATTCAAGACAGCATTGAGTTAATTGATACACAAACTGACCTTCTGTTTGAGGAGGTCAGTTTCATTAATCAGATGACATGCTCTGTTTATTAAGAAGACGTTAGACTTGATAAAGCTCTATATTTGGTAAAGCTCTAACGGAAGCCCGTCAGGATCGGCAAAAAAGGTAAATGCTTTACCTGTAAACTCATCAACTCGGATCGGTTCGACTTCGATTCCTTGTCCTTCCAAATAGCTTTTGACTTGTTGAACTTCATCGACACAAAAGGCTAAATGTCTCAGCCCTTGGGCTTCTGGAAAGCTAGGTCTTTCTGGTGCGTTAGGGAAGCTGAATAGCTCTATCTGAGCACCATTAGGTAGCGCTAAATCAAGTTTGTACGACTGGCGAGCCTCTCGATAGTTTTCGGCAATTATCTCGAGTTTCAAAATCTCAGTGTAAAAGTGTTTCGACGCGTCGTAGTCTGAACAGATTATGGCCGCGTGGTGTATTCCTTTCAGCATCAGTTTATTTCTCCTGCCAACTTGTCACCTAAGTGCTTCATGGCGTAATCAATGAATACACGCAGTCGAGCGGGCATGTACTTGGTTTGAGCAAACTGCATCGCAATCGCACCATGGTAATTACTCTTGATGGTCCAATCTTCCAACACTTGTACTACAGACCCTTCAGCCAACGCATCTTGAATCACGAAGTCATGGAAAATACCGACGCCTAGACCTTCTTTCACACCTTTCAGTCGCATCTGCGAGTGGTTAACTGCGTAACGTCCACTGACGGGTACTGTGTGAAATTCATCATCTTTAAGAAAATCCCAAATGTGATCTTTGTCTGTCTCTGCAAGATACAAACAGTCGTGTTCAGACAGCTCGGTAGGGTGGTGAGGAATCCCCTTGGCATCTAAATAGTCAGGGCTTGCACACAACACGAGGTTTGTTTTTCCTAACTCTTTCAATACTAAGCTTTCGTCGGGCTTATCAGTCAGGCGGAAAGCAATGTCGATGCCTTGACGTAAAATATCGATGTCGCCGTCAGCCGCTCTCAATTTAAGTTGGATTTCTGGATACTGATTTAAGAATGGAACAACGAAAGGCTGCAATACCGAATTCAAGAAGGCTTCAGGCGCCGCTACCGTTATCGAGCCTGCAGGTTCGGTATGGTCGGAGGTAGACAGTTCAACGGCTTGTTGCGCTGCGTTGATCATCACCACACTCTGATCATAAACCAATTGACCCGCTTGCGTAATGATAAGGGTACGAGTGGTACGCTCAAACAGTTTCACCGATAGCGCTTTTTCCAAGCGGGTGATGAGCTTACTCAAGGCTGATGGTGTCACGCCTAACTGTTTTGCTGCAGCCGTAAAACTACCTTCGTTAACCACCAAAATGAACGAGGCGAGATCCGGAAGCAGGGCGATGAGTTTTGGGTTAATCATAAGTATCCAGTTAAGCTAGTTTCAACGATGAACTTAATGGTAATTGTGAGCGATTTACTTTGATTTGTGAATCAATTTCATTAATTGATTGACGTGATTGCTCTGATAGGTTGTTGTGTTTGAAGCTCATCTGTATAGCGGCGTTGCTGCTGCGCATTCTGAGATGAAAAATTGAGATTTGATATGAAAGCGAAATTAGACGGAAATTATAGCTAATTTGGCGTTTAAAAAAGCAGGTGAAGGGCGTTAATGTGCCCTATGTCACTGGGATGAACTATTATTAGTGCCTGTGATTCATTAATGTTTTTCCAACTAAAGGGATAATCGGAACGGGGATGTTCAACTAGAATATAGGCATAAGTTTTACAGTGTAAATGATCGTGTTGAGATCGTTTACATCCCTACATAAAGCGGCGCGCGATGCTGCTAAATAATAACTAGGAAGGAATGAGACAATGTCTTCTGCATTTTACCAACAGATTCAAACTCAAATCGAAGAAGTTAAAGAAGAAGGTCTTTACAAGTCTGAGCGCATTATTACTTCTGCACAAAAAGCAGCGGTTTCTATCTCGACTGGTGAAGAAGTACTAAACTTCTGTGCAAACAACTACTTAGGTCTTGCTAACCACCCAGCTCTTATCGAAGCAGCTAAAGATGGTATGGATCAGCACGGTTTTGGTATGGCTTCAGTACGTTTCATTTGTGGTACTCAAGATTCTCACAAAGAACTAGAGCAAAAGCTTTCTACGTTCCTAGGTAAAGAAGACACTATCCTTTACACATCTTGTTTTGATGCAAACGCTGGTTTGTTCGAAACAATTCTAGGTAAAGAAGACGCAATCATCTCTGACGCACTAAACCACGCATCTATTATCGATGGCGTTCGTCTGTGTAAAGCAATGCGTTTCCGTTACTCGAACAACAACATGGAAGAGCTAGAGCAGCAACTTATCGCTGCTAAAGAAGCTGGCGCTCGTCACACACTAATCGTAACTGACGGTGTGTTCTCAATGGACGGCGTAGTGGCTAACCTTCCTGCTATCTGTGACCTTGCTGACAAGTACGGCGCACTAGTTATGGTTGATGACTCTCACGCAGTGGGCTTCATGGGCGAAAACGGCGCGGGCACTCACGAGTTCCACAACGTTGTACACCGTATCGATATCATCACTGGCACGCTAGGTAAAGCAATGGGTGGCGCTTCAGGCGGTTACACTTCTGGTAAGAAAGAAGTGATCGACTGGCTACGTCAGCGTTCTCGTCCATACCTATTCTCTAACTCTGTTGCACCTGCAATCGTATCTGCGTCTATCCGCGTTTTAGATCTTCTAGCGGAATCTGGCGACCTACGTACTCAACTATGGGAAAACTCTGCTCACTTCCGTACTCGCATGGAAGAAGCGGGCTTCACTATGGGTGGTGCTGACCATGCAATCATCCCAATCATGCTGGGTGATGCAAAAGTAGCGGCTGAGTTCGCAGAGCGCGCACTAGAGAAAGGCATCTACGTTGTAGGTTTCTCTTTCCCTGTAGTACCAAAAGGTCAAGCTCGTATCCGTACGCAAATGTCTGCTGCACACTCTCGTGAGCAACTAGACCGCGCAATCGATGCGTTCATTCAAGTTGGTAAAGACATGGGTATCATCTAATTTTAAAGGGATGCCACGAGCATCCTTTAATTAGATAGAGCAACACCCAGTAGAATATATAGATTTTTGATTCTCGCCTTACAGTTAGGCGAGATGAACTAGGTAACATTATGAAAATTAAAGCACTTTCTAAGCTAAAGCCTGAAGAAGGCATTTGGATGACCGAGGTTGAAAAACCTGAAATGGGTCATAATGATCTTCTTATTCGTATTAAGAAAACCGCAATTTGTGGTACTGACGTACATATCTACAACTGGGATGAGTGGTCACAAAACACAATCCCAGTACCTATGGTAGTAGGTCACGAATACGTGGGTGAAGTTGTTGGCATTGGCCAAGAAGTTCGTGGTTTTGAAATCGGCGACCGTGTATCTGGCGAAGGTCACATCACATGTGGTCACTGTCGTAACTGTCGTGGCGGCCGTACTCACCTTTGTCGTAACACAACAGGTGTTGGTGTTAACCGCACTGGTGCGTTCTCTGAGTTCCTTGTGATTCCTGCGTTCAACGCATTTAAGATCCCTGCAGAAATCTCTGACGATCTAGCTTCAATCTTTGACCCGTTTGGTAACGCAGTACACACAGCACTTTCTTTCGACCTAGTTGGCGAAGACGTGCTAATTACTGGTGCTGGCCCAATCGGTATCATGGCTGCAGCTGTTGCTAAGCACGTTGGTGCTCGTCACGTTGTAATCACTGATGTAAACGAGTACCGCCTAGATCTTGCTAAGAAAATGGGTGTGACTCGCGCAGTAAACGTGATGGAAGAGAAGCTTGAAGACGTAATGTCTGATCTTGGCATGACAGAAGGCTTCGATGTAGGCCTAGAAATGTCTGGTAACCCATCTGCGTTCAATAGCATGCTAACTAACATGAACCACGGCGGTAAGATCTCTCTACTAGGTATTCCACCATCAGACATGGCGGTAGACTGGAACCAAGTAATCTTTAAAGGCTTGGTTATCAAAGGTATCTACGGTCGTGAGATGTTCGAAACTTGGTACAAGATGGCTTCATTGATCCAATCTGGCCTAGATCTAACACCAATCATTACTCACCACTACAAAGTGGACGACTTCCAGAAAGGCTTCGACATGATGCGCTCTGGTATGTCAGGTAAAGTAATTCTTGATTGGGAATAAGCTTTAGCTGAGTAACAAGATATTAGAAAGGCGACAGTTTTTACTGTCGCCTTTTTTACATCTCGGAACTCAAGAAAATGGGCGATATGATCAAGGTTAAGTTGCCCATTTTTTACAGCAATGAGTTGTTAACCCAATGCAGCAGCCTGCATGATTAGGCCACAGATGTAAGCGCCGTATGTACCGAGTGCGTAACCAAGTACAGCCATTAGAATACCTACTGGAGCCAATGCTGGGTGGAATGCTGCTGCTACGATAGGAGCCGATGCTGCGCCGCCAACGTTAGCTTGGCTACCGACAGCCATAAAGAACAATGGTGCACGGATAAGCTTCGCCATCACAATCATTAGAATGGCATGGATAGTTAGCCATGTGATACCAATGAAGAAGTAACCTGGGTTGTCTAAGATAGCCGTCACATCCATTTGCATACCAATCGTTGCAACTAGGATGTAGATGAACGCTGAACCTACTTTTGATGCGCCACTGTGCTCAAGACTGCGTGTTGATTTGAAGCATGAAGCGATGAGCGCGAACGTTGTCACCATTACGATTAACCAGAAGAAACCAGATGTTAGGCTGTATTTCGCAAGTTCTGGAGCGTTGGTTGAGATCCACGGTGCAATCATGTCACTGAAAAAGTGAGCTAGGCCGGTAAGACCGAACGCAATCCCCGTGATCTTCATGAGATCGGTTGTGGTTGTTGGGCGAGCGTTCTCTTCTTGGTATTTAGAAACGGTTTCTTTTAGCTCTTCAATAGATGAGGTATCCGCTTTTAACCATGCATCAATCTTCTTCTGACGACCTGCCATGATAAGTAACACGGCCATCCAAATGTTTGCACAGATAACATCAACCGTAATCATTGCAGAGAAGAGTTGGTCATCAACCTCGAACACTTCTTTCATTGCTGCTTGGTTTGCACCGCCGCCAATCCAAGAACCAGCAACGGTTGTAAGGCCGCGCCATACGTCGCCAGATACGAGGTCAGGGTTGATTTGGTCGATGATCAAGATAGCCAGCGGGCCACCGATGATAATGCCGACAGTACCGGTTAGGAACATGATGACGGCTTTTGAACCAAGGCCAAAGATTTTACGTAGGTCTGCTGAGATGATCAGTAGAACGAGTGCGCTTGGTAATAGGTAGCGACTTGCAACGAAGTATAACTTAGAGTTTGATGCGTCGATGATGCCTAAACTGTTCAGTAGAGAAGGAACAAAGTAACAGAGCAATAGACCCGGAACGAACGAGTAGAATTTTTTCAGTGCGCTATTTTGGCTACTTTCCGTGATAAAAACACCGCCAAGAATAACAGCTAACATGCCCATTATTACAGCATCATTAGTAATCATTATTATATCTCCTTTAAGGTGAGCGCAAAGGTCTCACTTTTTGAATTGCAGGACTATACCGATAACCGCTATTCGTTACAAATTGTAACGATAGACATGCTTTGAAATGTTTATGTTAATTTTAACGGGTTAAATTTGTGAATACAGTACGCTACTTATTTGCATGGTGAATGGTTAAGTTGGAGCTTGTGCGGCGTATTTAGATATATGCAATGTAACTCAAGCCTTAGAGGGTGGTCGCTATGAATTGGGGCGATGATTGAATGACTTAAATGAGTGCATATATAGCCATGTTTACGGTGTGGTTTATGCGAGGTTGGAATGTTTCAATAATGTAAAAAGTGAATTCACTTTTGCCATGTGGTCAGAAATTAAAAATTTTAGCTAGATCACATAAATCTTTCGGATTACGAGTTCTAGCACCTGATACTTATGCTCATTTGACGTTTTGTAGGGAGTCAATGAAAGAAAAAGCGGCCTAAATAGCCGCTTTTGATGGTTGCCTAGTATGGTTATCTAGCGCCGTTATTTAGAGTTCTGCTTAGGACTCTTCTTCCTCAAAGCCATCTGCATAGCCTTTCGGTGGCGGTGTCCAACCACGTTCAGAACGAGAGTGTTTGTCTGAACGGTCTTTTTTCATATCTTCTTTCATTGCTTCTTCAAGGTGAATGAAGATTTGTCGGTAGTTGTTGTCGTAGCGTGGGTTCTCTTCCGCTTCAGACCAAGCTTGGTAAAGCTTTTCAGACTTACGGCTCTCAACACGTTGATAAGTCGATTTTTGCTGCTCGACGAAGAATGGGTGATGACCCAAAGAACGCAAGGCTTCAGCGCCCATTTCAAGAGCAGAATGGTAGGTCTCTGATTCAACAAAGTCTGCCCCCGCTTCTCTTAGGCGATAACTATGACCACGGTCGAATGCGCGGGCTAAGATTTTCACTTTAGGGTAGGTGTGTTTAACGTATTTCACTAATTCAACGCTTGAGTCTTGGTTGTCGATTGCCACTACTAGCATCGCGGCTTCTTCGATTCCGGCGGTATGCAATAAGTCGTGACGAGTCGCATCACCAAAGTAAGATTTGATATTGATAGAGCGCAGCAAGTCTACTTGGTTCGCTTGGTGATCCAGAACCACCGTATTGACATCGTTCGACACCAGCAAGCGGTTAACGATTTGACCGAATCGACCAATGCCCGCAATGATAACGGTACCTTTCTCTTCGATGGTATCTTCTTCGCGGTCGTTAGATTTTTGTTCGTAACGAGGAAGAATCACTTTATCAAATAGAATGAACAGCCCTGGTGTTAGGAACATTGAAAGTGCCACAACCAGCGACAATGTTTGAACGATGTCAGCAGGTAATACGTGGTTTTGAGCTGAGAAGCTTAGTAGTACAAAACCAAACTCACCGGCTTGCGCCAAGCTCAGTGTAAACAGCCAACGGTCACTGTTTTTGATTTTGAAGATCAATGCCAACGTAAATAGCACCAAGGCTTTAAGAAGCATAACGCCAAGAGTGAGGCCAATGATCAAACCAAAGTCGTTGAATAGAACATCAAAGTTGATGCCAGCACCAACGGTAATGAAGAACAAGCCAAGTAGCAGCCCTTTAAACGGGTCAATATTAGACTCAAGCTCGTGGCGGAATTCACTGTTCGCTAAAACCACACCCGCAAGGAAGGTACCCAAAGCCGGTGATAGGCCGACTAGGCTCATCAGTGCAGCAATACCAATCACCAACATCAGTGCGGTTGCAGTAAAGATTTCACGCAGGCCTGAGCTTGCCACGAAGCGGAACAGTGGACGACTCAAGAAGTGTCCGCCGACCACAACAATCGCAATAGATGCTGTGATCACAAGGCCATAAGCCCAACCGGGTAGGCCAGCAACAAGACTTAACTCTTCATGATGATCAGAGGCCGAAGCGACCGCGCTTTGTGCAGCTTCAATTAATTCTGGCAACGCTAATAGAGGAATGAACGCCAACATAGGGATGACGGCAATATCTTGGAACAGTAGGACTGAAAAAGCGTTCTTGCCGCCTTCTGTTTTGGATAGCCCTTTTTCGTTAAAGGTTTGGAGTACAATCGCGGTAGATGACAGTGCGAAGATCAAACCGATAGTCAGCGCAATGGTCCAAGGTTGTCCGAAGAAAAGGGCGATACCCATTACAATCGCGGTAGTGCCACCAACTTGCAGGCCACCCAGCCCCATCAGTCGGTTTCTCATTGCCCAAAGCATCTTAGGCTCAAGTTCAAGGCCGACCAAGAACAGCATCATAACCACGCCGAACTCGGCAAAGTGTTGGATGGTTGTGGTCTCTTCACCCACTAAGCCGATGATTGGGCCAATCACAACACCAGCAATGAGGTAACCTAATACAGAACCAAGACCAAGTCTTTTGGCAATAGGCACGGCAATAACTGCTGCGACTAAGTAGATAAACGCTTGTAGAAAATATCCCGTCATTATTTAACCTCTGCCATTAGTTCTTCTACGTAGTGGTTGAGTTTTTCTGCTTTGCTGGCTTTCTTAATATTGATCTTGCCGGCAACCAACGCCTCTAACAGCACTTTATAGCTATCGACATGCTCTTGAATGCGGTTTTCTTCCAACGCGGTACGCGAGCCAAATAACGCAAAGGGCGCGAGATAGTTCATCCCACACAGAGAAGCAGTTTGTTCGATTGGGTGAAGCAGCTCTCGAATAGTGAAATGGTTGTAACCATCACTTTGGTAGGCATCTTTTTTACCACCTGCAGTAATGCTACATAATAAGTTCTTACCCTGTAGTTCATTGCCATCGGCGCCGTAGGCGAAGCCGTATTCAAGAACAAGGTCTTGCCACTCTTTAAGAATTGCCGGTGTTGAGTACCAATACAAAGGAAACTGAAAAATGATGATGTCATGGTCTAACAGGCGTTTCTGTTCACGGTCGATGTTGATTTTAAATGTCGGATACTCGGCATAGAGATCGACACAGGTAACACCGTCAACGCGTTTGGCTTGTTCAAATAAGGGTTTGTTTGCTTCAGAACGATGTTGAGAAGGGTGGGCGAATAGCACCAAGACTCGATTTTTCGACATATAGCCCTCTTTGTCCATTAACGAATAATATTTATTGGAATTATAGTTATACAATAATAGAAGAATGGTTGAACAACAACGAATTAGCCCATACTTCTTTGTTTAGATACGTGTGCTTTCTGCGTTTAATTATATAAGACACCAGTCATTTTGTGTCTTTCAGGCACAAGTAGCCGATGACTGAGTAAAACTAATTATTCACGAATAGTAAAAGCGAATGTGGGCATTTTATGTCACCGTTGGTGGGTAACGTAAATAATCCAATAACCCTACATAGAACGATAATGAATAAAGGAAAAAACTATGAGCATGGACTTGCGTCAACAATGTGATTTGTTGCTTTCTGGTCATCTAGAACCGACACCAGCACAAACATTCGCTCAGATGGCTGAATGGTGTGAAACACACAATGTGAGCCATGATAGCTACGGTGATGGCGAGTTTATCGAGAGCTTTGAAAACAAGGTCGCAGAGCTGCTTGGTTATGAAGCCGCCGTATTTGTTATTACCGGCACCATGAATCAACCCACAGCATTAGAAATTGCGTGCCAAGAGAAAAGAAACCCGGTAGTAGCGATGCATGAGTCGAGTCATATCATTCGCCATGAACGCCAAGGGTATCAGCTCCAAAATCGTTTCAACGTGCTTCCGGTCGGCAATGTATTTCGCACTTGGAATGTTGATGACTTAAAGGCATGGCCTGATGAGATTGCAGCCGCTCTGTATGAATTACCGATGCGTGAAATTGGCGGCCAATTGCCAGAATGGGATGAGCTTGAAGCGATCAAGCAATACTGCAAAGAACAATCGATTCACCTTCATATGGACGGTGCACGTTTGTGGGAATGTGGCGCGTATTATAAAAAGCCATACAGCGAGATTGCTCAGGGCTTCGATAGTGCTTATGTTTCGCTGTACAAAGGTCTCAATGGGCTGGGTGGTTCGTTATTACTGGGTGATAAAGCCTTTGTCGCGAAAGCATCGGCGTGGATGAAGCGCCAAGGTGGTAATGTTTATCACCGAACGCCTTATGTGGTTTCAGCAGCAATGCAGTTTGATGAGCGATTAGAACTGATGCCTGCTTTATACGAACGCACCAAACAGGTTTATCAAATCCTACAAGATTACCCTCAGTTTACGGTTAACCCGCAGCAACCGCAGGTCAACATGCTTCACCTCTATTTACCTGTGAGCTACGAAGACGGCATTATTGTGAGGGATAACATAGCGAAGAAACACAAGGTTTGGATAGGAAACCCAGCGATCAGCGAACTGCCAAACCAATGTAAGATTGAATGGTATGTAGGGGATAACTTACTGAATCTGCCTGATCATGAGCTGATCGACATTCTTGATTTTATTAACGAAGAGCTGATTTGATTAACTAAGGGTTAATTTGATTGCGGAAGAGTTGAGTTGATTACAGAAGAACGGACTGCAGAAGAGCGGAGCTAATGGAAATGGATACAAGAAATCGGTCCGGTATCCATTTATGCAGCTAGGATGACAGGCTCTGTTACATATACTGGTTGATGTACACATCAACTAAGAACATGAACACTGGAACCGTGCTGAGAAGTCCGAAGAAGACGATTGGCACCCAGTTTTTGATTTTCTTTTTAGGTTGCTCAGTGTTATTCATAAATTCGGCCTTAAATTCGTTGTTGAGTCTGTTTAGCTTTTTGGTACTAAAAATCTAAGTGCATGGTATCAAATAAATGGGTTTAGCCCTAAGTGGATTTAGAGAATCGTGGCGTGAATCAATCACATAAAATGTAAGTGATTCATAAACGGTTCATAAAGGTTCAACAATAATGAACCTATTAGAACAAGCATTGCCTTACTCGGCATATCAAATAAACAGCATTTAAAGATTTGGAGAATACAGAATGAAAACAATAGGAAACATCATTTGGTTTCTGTTCGGTGGCGTATTTATGGGACTAGCTTGGTGGTTCTTCGGACTGCTCGCATTCCTAACCATCGTTGGTATTCCATGGGGTAGAGCGTGTTTCGTTATGGGTAACTTCTCATTCTTCCCATTTGGTCAGGAAGCGATTTCGCGTGACGAGCTAACCAATGAAATGGACATCGGCACGAGCCCGCTAGGTGTGATTGGTAACGTTATTTGGTTCTTATTTGCGGGGATCTGGCTTGCGATTGGTCACATCATGTCAGCTGTGGCGTGTTTCATTACTATTATAGGTATTCCGTTTGCGATTCAGCACCTTAAGCTCGCGGTTATCTCATTGGCGCCAATCGGTAAAACCGTTGTCGACAAACGTGAAGCAGAAGCGGCGCGAGTAAGAAATTACAAAGGTTGAGATTACACTTTCAGCCTGATTGAACTGAAAAAGCACATCGCATGATGTGCTTTTTTGTGCCTCGTTTTCTATCTAACGATGCCCCAATCTCACAAACACTCACTAGACATTGTTGAACAAGACTTCAAGCCTAAGGGTGATGTTGGCTTCTTCCGTGTGTTTCTCGTAAGGCTCTCGTTCCCACTGGTAACGCGGGGTGACCTCGTAAAACAGCCATTCCTTCCATACATTTTCTCTATACGTTACCGACACTTGCGAATATTCGTTGTGGTTATACGGTTCGCTGGTCGCGGTTATCGTGGCGCTGTATTACAGAGCTTGGTCTTGAGAAAGGTAATGGTACAAGGTAATGCCCGTACCATACTCCCAGCCTTTGAGGTCATCGTTATAGCCAGCAAAGTTAGACCAACGCGCTAAGAAATCGTCACTCAAAGAGAGGTCAAAATCGATATCAGTGATCTCTCCCGTCTCTTTCTTCTCTTGATACACACGTTGGGTTAGCCGGAATACTGCATCTGTGGTGAGCGGGTAGGTAAACGATAGCGAGCCTCTATTCTTGGGCGTAATGTCGCTTTGATATTGAAACTACTGTAACCCTTGGCATAGGCGTCATAACGAAGGCCAAGTGCATTTTCTAACTCTTCAGAATCTTGTGGGAAGAAGTCTAAGAATTCTTCATCGCCAACAGACTCGTAGATTAGCTTAAGCCTTTTGCTGACAAAGGGTAAATGCAGGCGTGCGTTGAGCTTGGTGGAATAATCCACGTCACCGCCCTCAGAATAGATGAAATCATTATACCAACGTACAGAGGTTCCGGCTCTGGCGTCCTCGGTAATACGGTCATCCACAAAGAAGTTATCGAACCATATTGCGGGCTGACAAAACTTGCTGTTTAGGTAGTGGTAAGCTTTTTCGACGCGCGTGTCTTCTAACGGTTGGCTGTGGCACTCATTTTGTTCCTCTGCCTGAACTGAGTATGAAATGATTGACGCCAATAATGAGGTGCTAGCTATCCTACGACTCAATGGAACCTGTTTGTCATTCTATGTATCAATAGTTTGACTATAACTAAGCAGTTATGACAATGCGACTTTTAAAGAGATTTATCTTAATCAGTGGCTATTCAAAACAGAGACTTGAATAACATATGGCAGGTAAAGAAAACGGGCTCAGTAGGTGAGCCCGTTTGTCGATAAGTTTATAAGTGACTTAATGGCAGATTACATTGCCGCTTCGAAAATCGCAGAGATTTCTTCGTGGGTCGCTTGTTTAGGATTAGTAAAACCACATGCGTCTTTCAGTGCGTTGTCAGACAGAGTAGGGATATCTTCTAGCTTCGCACCAAGTTGCGCGATACCTGTTGGGATGTTCACGTCATTTGCTAGTTGAACAATTGCTTCGATCGCAGCTTCTGCACCTTGCTCTGGTGACATACCTTCAACGTTAACGCCCATTGCTTTTGCAACATCACGTAGACGCTCAGGACAAACTTGCGCGTTGTAGCGTTGAACGTGTGGTAGCAAGATAGCATTACACACACCGTGTGGAAGATCGTAGAAGCCGCCTAGCTGATGCGCCATCGCATGAACATAACCTAGTGACGCGTTGTTGAACGCCATACCCGCCATGAACTGTGCGTAAGCCATTTGCTCACGAGCTTCAATGTCTTCGCCGTGCGTAACCGCTGTTCTTAGGTGTGCTTGCACAAGCTCGATTGCTTTGATTGCTACAGCGTCGGTAATTGGCGTTGCTGCGATTGAAACGTAAGCTTCGATTGCGTGCGTTAACGCATCCATACCAGTTGCAGCAGTTAATGATGCAGGTTTAGCAAGCATCAACTCAGGATCGTTTACTGAGATAAGCGGTGTTGTGTGCTTATCAACGATAGCCATCTTAATGTGACGAGCTTCGTCAGTAATGATGCAGAAACGAGTCATCTCAGATGCCGTACCAGCCGTGGTGTTGATAGCGATCAATGGCATCATTGGCTTTTCAGACTGGTCTACGCCTTCGTAATCAGCAATCTTGCCGCCGTTAGAAGCAACTAATGCGATACCTTTTGCGCAGTCGTGTGGAGAACCACCACCTAGAGAAACAACAAAATCACAATCGTTGTCAGTCAGCAATTCTAGACCATCGTTCACGTTAGTGATGGTTGGGTTTGGTTGAGTGCCATCGAATACAACTGCGTCTACGCCGCGCTGGCTAAGAAGGTCTTGTACCTGCTTAACTACACCAATTTGATTCAGGATCTTATCTGTAACGATCAGACCTTTTTTAAAGCCTTGAGACTGGATGCTATCAGCAGCATCTTTCAAACAGCCAGTGCCCATGAAGTTGATTGTAGGGATGTAAAATGCAGTAGACATTGGAAAACTCCGTTAATTATGATTTTTAATTTCCTACATGTTGTCGGCATTCAAGTGGTCGACCATTGATCTGGAACAACTTTGATTTCGAACTAACACTTTCTGGTTAGTCGTTGTGATAGGGCTCATATAGCAATCGTTTTTATGGTTTTCTGGTGTGTTCTTTGTCAGTAGTGGATAGTGATAAATTGACTCGATCAGAAACAGAATTGCGCTCTATAACAATGAAAAATAAGCTTATTCACTGAAAGTCGGTTCAATTTCAGCCAGGATTGAGCTTTTCTCTGAGTTATCACTGCATTCAATTTGAGGAGCTTGTGACTCTTCAGTGTTAGGGGTGTCTTCTGGTTCCTCATCATAGTATTTGACAAGAAAAGGGGTGAGCATGACAGATGACGGTAAAAAGTGCTTCATAATACCTCCCGGTACCTAATGTGTATTTCTTGTATGGTATGGGTTTAATATGTGGCAAAATTTGCGATACATCATGACTTGTGGCTTGTTTTATATAAATTATTAGATTTATATACAGGCTCACAGATTTACGAGTAAAGCGATTGCCAGCCTACAAGGCGAAAAGAAAAATTAAGCAAAACTACGATAAAAACAGACACAGCATTGCTCAACAGCGCGAATAACAGGACAGAAAATGAAGTACGATTGGATATTCTTTGATGCGGATGAAACCTTGTTCCACTTTGATGCTTTTCAAGGAATGAAGCTGATGTTCTCCCGTTTTGGTGTGGACTTTAGTGAACAGGATTATTCGGTTTACCAAGAGGTGAATTTACCACTTTGGGTAGATTACCAAGATGGGCGCATTACGGCAGCTCAACTGAAGCACGCGCGTTTTGAAAGCTGGGCAACAAAGCTAGAGACAACAACAGCAGAACTAAACAGTGCATTTTTGACCGCAATGGCAGACATCTGTTCGCTGCTTCCTGGTGCAAAAGAGTTGATGGAGTCTTTAAAAGGCAAAGTGAACATGGGTATCATCACGAATGGGTTTACCGAGCTGCAATCTATACGTTTAGAACGCACAGGCATGACAGATTACTTTGACCATGTGATCATCTCTGAAGAAGTCGGTGTCGCGAAACCAGACGCTGAAATCTTTGAACATGCACACAAGCTTGTTGGCTTACCAGCAAAACAACGCGTATTGATGGTCGGAGATAACCCGCATTCAGATATTTTAGGCGGCTTGGATTTTGGTATTGAGACGTGTTGGTTGAACAGCCAAGAGAAAGCAGCACCAGCAGGTATTAACCCTCATTATCAAGTTAAGTCTTTAGCTGACCTGCAAGCTCTGTTATTGGCATAATTGCTTTTAGATTTTTGAGTGAATGATTGATAGCCGAGTGCAGTTATGTGCTCGGCTACTTATTTTTACCTACTGTAAGTTATCGATAGTGGTGCTTAAGTCTATCTTTGCTTTAAGCTCGCTTTGATTACCCAATGACAATAAAGAAAAGGAAGAGGTGTGTTTAAATCTCATCGCCATAGCTGCTACGGCATTGCTGCCATTCTACTTTGGAGCTGCTTAATCGCGCTGTCTCGAAGCGTATCTGAACAACTGGGCCCAATCGGTGGTGCGGCCAGCCTTTACACGGTGAGTGCGCTGTTGTTGATCTGTGTTATGGGTCTACCAAAGCTGTCACGCTTTTCTAAGTCTTACTTGCTGATTGGCGGCGCCTTGTTCGTTTGTTATGAGATCTTCTTGGCTTTGGCGTTGGGAATGGCAAACAATAGACATCAAGCCTTGGAAATGGCTGTCATCAACTACTTATGGCCAGCACTGACGGTGTTATTTGCGGTGCTGCTGAGCGACAAGAAAATTAACTGGTTGGTTTACCCAAGTATCTTCTTGGCCTTCTTTGGCGTCGCTTGGAGCATCAGCGGCGATCAGGGGCTTTCTGTTGAACAAATCGCTGCCAATGTTGCTACTAACCCAAAAACTTATTCAATGGCGTTTTTCGGCGCGATTATTTGGGCGGTTTACTGTAATTACACTCAGAAAGTGGCGAAAGGGCAGAATGCGATTGTGTTGTTCTTTATCGCAACGGCAATCACCTTGTGGATCAAATACGCATTGAGTAACGAAACCGGCATGGTGATGACAACCAGTGCTGCGATTGACTTAGTGTTGGCAGGCGTGTGTATGGGCGCAGGTTACGCGCTTTGGAATACAGCGATACTTGGCGGCAATATGGTCTTCTTGGCGACCATGTCGTATTTCACGCCTATTTTTGCGACCTTACTGTCTTCTATTATTTTGGGTTTGTCATTGAGCATGACGTTTTGGCAGGGCGTTTGTATGGTAACGATTGGCTCTTTAGCTTGCTGGTGGGTAACCAGAGACAAAAAGCCGACGGTTACGGCGTCGGCTTCTAAAAAGGTTCAATCAGAGTCTTAGTCAGCGAGAGATTGATTGGTTAGCTCTTGGTTCTTAACTCTCGACTCTTAACTCGCGATATTGAGATTCAATTGAAGCTCATAAGGCATCTTCGATAAGCGTCGCTTAAGTTGGCGGCGCGTACGTTCAATATCATCGACCGCAATCGCTTGTTGGTCGTTGGTATGAATATCAACATTGATTCGTAATTCTGGACCAACCTTAGTCACACCCATCAGCTCCAAATCTTGCTCCGCTTCTTTGTCTACCGCGACAACGTTCTTATCTACCGCATCACAAATATCTTTGTTTGCCGACATCATAAGCAGTTCGCGCATCGCCTCACGTAACATGTCGAAAGGCACTTTGATGAAGTAGAAAGACATTAGCAACATCATCATTGGGTCGGCATACACTGCGTATTCTGCAAGCGGAGAAAAAGTAATTAACCAAGCCGCTACGAAACCCGCGGTTACCGCTACACTCAGTAGCGTATCCATTTGCCACTGTTTAGACTCAGCCTGAATCAGACCTGAAGAAATACGTTTACTCTTATTCGCGATGTACCACCAAGCGTAACCACAACCCAGTACGTTGAAAATACCAAACAGAGTTGCGATAGAAGCATCAACTTCACGGCCACCCGTCATTAGGGCACCAATCGCAGAGTAAAGTGAATAACCAACCACAAGAAGAATCACAACGGCTTTAATCGCAATCACAATCGGCTCGATGATAGCTCGACCAAACGGGAACTCAGTGTCCGAAGGGCGATTGATGTATTTCGAGGCAGCTAGTGACAATAAAGTTAACAGTAAGCTGATAAGAGAATAGACACCGTCAAATACTATGACCAGAGAGCCAACGAGAAGACCCAACACCAATCCGCCAATTGCGAAGCCTGATGCTAAAAGGGCTGAGAACAATAGTACTCGATTTTCGTTTTGGCTTTTCCTGTCACACATAATATTTTCCAGATGTTTTTGATAACTTCATTGTTCTAATAATGAGCTAACTTTACAAACTTTATCTGATGATGTTTATATGTCTTATTTAATTCGAACATATAAATCAATAAAATTCAGTGACTTAAGATCAGGGTGTGGTGTCAATAAAGTTGACGTTGAGTGTTTTTTGGTGATGGTGTGCAACTGAAATAGGATCGTTTATGATTAATAAAACACATTAGTCGCTAAGGTCTTATTGGTCTTCTAGATTTGACTGCGACTGCGACTGCGACTGCGATGGACAAGGAGTGAATCAATATGAAGTTTGACGATATCAGTGATAATGAGTTGTGGGCGATTGCTAACCCGATCATGGATAATCTGATGGATGGTTCAACTAAGGTTGATCATGAACAGCACTGTCGAGATTTTACTCAAAGGATGAAAGACATTGTTACGCCAGAATATTTAGAAAAGGTGTGTCACCATTATCAGCACAGTAATGGCTTTTTTGCTGAGCGTGAGCAAGTTGCTTTATTTAGACGTTCAGACTCCATCGCCTTTGTGTGGAAACAAGCGTACACCATCGCCAAAGGTGAGTTTGTCGCTGAAATGGTATTGGTTGAAGAAGACGGACGCTATTTAGTGGATCACGTGATGGTCTTTTAGGAGTAGTGCTGTTTGTGGTTTTTCCCTTTGTTATCGACGATAAGCAATAAGCGCGAGCTAGAAATCAAACAAATAATCACTAAGCTGGTCGGCCAACCAATTCATTCCTGGGTGCTCTGCCATGCCAGCCGCGGTAAACATACAGTAGTCTTCTTGTGTTAAACCGTAGGTGTGTTTGATCACGGCAAGCTCTTGTTCACGCAGTAAATGGCGAATCAATGGCTCAGGCATTACGCCCCATGCTTCTTCACGTAGAATCGTATCCAACATAAAGTCGAAGCTAGAGAAGCCAATGTAACGACGCGAGAAGGGCTCAAGCTCAGGATTATCCTTTTCATTAAGATAAACCATGGTTGCTTGCATCGAATTTCTCAGTACTTCATCAGACACTCGTCGCATCGCACTCAAATCATGTCCTTTCTTACATACAGACATCATTCGAATCTTACCAAGCGGGTTGTAGATAATTCTTGGGTCATCGACGCGTTCGTAATCGACACCAAATGCGAAGTCGACTTGCTGAGTTTCAACTAGGTTAGCTAAGTCACCGCTCGATGCGAGAACGAAGTTGAATGAGGTAGAAGGGTACTTGTTATTTAAGGCGTGAGATAAGTCCTGCCACATTTCATCGGGTAGGGAGTCATCTCGTGCTATCCAAATTTCTGCGTTGAATTCGCCCGAAACATGCAAGCAGGTTTGTTTAATACGCGCGGCTGTCACCAACATGCCTTCGCAATCTTTGTAAATCGCTTTACCCGCTTCTGAAAGCTCAACGTGGTTTCCGCTGCGGACGAACAGCTCGACATCTAACTCTTTTTCCAAGGCTTTAATCGACATGCTGAGTTTGGTTCGGTTGCATTCTAACTGGCGTGCAGCTTCAGAAACTGATCCTAAATCAGCAACGGAACAAAAGGCTTGGACTTGAGAAAGGTTCATTTCATTTCCATATTGAGCGGGGGTCGGTGCATATTATCTGAATATTGTGCTGACTATCTTAGAAATAGTCCATCTTTGCATGATAACTCTATGACGAATTGACTAATTTGGTTTACTCTGGGGAAGTTCCGAACCTACAAGAAGTAAAGATGGAGGCCATGATGGCGAAACAATGGGACGAATACGCCGTTGATTGGGATAAAGATCCCGCAACTGCAGTATTCGCACAATCCGTATTTGACCAGTTAACACAGCTCGTTGATTTAAACGGAACCCGTGTCCTTGATTTTGGTTGTGGTACAGGACTACTCAGCCAGAAAATATCTCCTTTAGCAAAAGAGATCATCGCACTTGATATCTCTGAAGGGATGATTGAAGAGTTAGATAAGAAAGAGTTACCTAACGTTGAACCGGTAGTTGATATTTTATCGCGCGGACTTGCAGCGCAGCATCCAGCATTCAGAAACCAGTTTGACCTAGTGGTAGCCTCTTCGGTGTGTGGTTTTATCCCGAACCTACAAGACACAGTCAGTCTGATTTACACGCTGCTTGAAAACGACGGTACGTTTGTACACTGGGATTGGTACTTGGAAAGCGACAGTGAAGACTACGGTGTAAGCCAACAGCGCTCAGAAAATGTATTGAGTGCAGCGGGCTTTGCAGTAGTTGAAGTCTCTACACCGTTCTCGATTGACACTCCACAAGGAGAGTTAAAGGTATTAATGGGTGTTGGACGTAAACAAGCGCTTCCAGATCTGTAATCGTGTGTATGCCTTGAGCTAGCATTCAGAATGCTCATTTAAACTACTAAACCCACATTAACGACTCTAACGTCAGTTATGTGGGTTTTCTCTTTTTGGCGCTATCGTTTTAAACAGAACGAATTAGCGCTTTCTCATTTCTTCACTACTAACTCTGGTTTCTCTATTTCTCTATTTCTCTGTTTCTCATCTCGCTCATAGAAAACTCAACACCGCTAATTTACAAATTATTTATTTCCATTTTGGAAATGTAGTCTTGCATACATTTCATTAGTGGAAATATAACGGTGAGATATAAAATAAGCCCATAACAACACTAAGGGTTTAATCATGAGCCACCAATCTGCGTCATCTACTTCTTCACCACTTTCAGAGCAACAACAACGCTTTAGCAATATCATTTCAGATGCCAACCTGTCACCAAAACAGAAGTCGAGCTATCTTGCCTTAGAAGCTGAAGCCAGCTTACCGTATATGCCGGTAAGCAAAGAAGTAGAGCAAGCCTTACAACAAGGTGTGCTGTGTGACATGTTTGAAGGGCACGCCCCATTTAAGCCGCGCTATGTACTTCCAGATTATTCTAAATACTTACATCAAGGCTCAGAGTATTTAGAGCTTAGCGCGGCAACCAACTTCGATGAAGCATTGAACATGCTTACCATCCTTTACCACCATGTTCCGTCTGTCACTTCAATTCCGGTTTACCTAGGTCAGTTGGATGATGTGTTGATGCCTTTCGTGGGCGACTTAACAGAAGAGCAGGTATACCAAAAGATTAAGCTGTTCTGGATCATGTTGGATCGCACACTGCCAGACGCCTTTATGCATGTGAATATCGGCCCGACAGACAACATTATCTGCCGTACGATTTTACGTGTAGACGCTGAATTGAAGCAGATCGCGCCAAACTTAACCTTTATGTACGACCCAGCCGTGACACCTGATGATCTACTTCGTCATGCGGCGAGCAACATCTGTGAATGCAGTAAACCACATATTGCAAACTATCCAGCGCATGCCGAGGCTTACGGCGATAAGCGTTTTGGTATTGTGAGCTGCTACAACTCTCTGCCGTTAGCGGGTGGTTCAAACACCTTGGTGCGTATGAACCTTAAGCAAGTGGCGTTGAAGTCTGAGGACAGTGCTGATTTCTTACAACAAGTATTGCCGAATTACAGTGGCATCATGGTTGAATTGATGAACGCTCGTAGCCGCTTCTTGCATGAAGAGTCTAACTTTTTTGACGGCTTCCTTACCAAAGAAGGTCTTATCGAAGAAGATCGCTTTGCGCCAATGTTTGGTATTTATGGCATGGCGGAAGCCGTCAACATCTTGATGGAGAAAGAGGGCCAAGCAGGGCGCTATGGTCACGATGAACAGGCTAATCAACTCGGTCACCGTATCTCTGAAAAGCTGGCTGAGATCGTCGAAAACTCTGAAGTGAAATATGGGCTGGAAGGTAAGGCTCTGTTGCACGCTCAAGGCGGTATTAGTTTAGATGAAGATGTGACTCCGGGTGTCCGTATTCCTTATGGCACCGAACCGGACCCAGTATCTTACGTTCGTGCTACCGCGGGTCATCATAAGTTCTACACCTCGGGTATCAGTGACATTCTGACCATCGACGAAACAGTGAAATCAAATCCTGAAGCGATGTTTAACCTGTGTAAAGGCGCGATTCAGGCGGGTTACCGTGAGTTCACGGCTAACGTTGCATCAAACGATTTGGTTCGTGTAACGGGTTACATGATCAAACTGTCTGATATTGCGAGATACGATGAGCAAGGCTCACGCACCAATACCACCTTCTTAGGTGCTGAAGCTGCGAAGAACACGGGCATATTAGAGCGTAAACCACGCGTGGCGAGCTTAGAGATGTCGCCGACATACGAATAGCTTTAACGTGCGTGCGTTATGTGTGTGATGCGTTTCGAATACGAACAATGTGAATTATGAAAATTTCTGATCTAACAACTCAAATGGCTAGGGTTAAAAATAATAAGACAGAAAAACAAGCGAAGGTCAGCCGTGTGCTGACCTTTTCTTGTGTTGATGGACCGGGAAATCGCCTAGTGCTGTTTCTACAAGGGTGCAATTTCGATTGTATAACCTGCCATAACCCACACACTATTAATCACTGTAACCATTGCGGAGTCTGCATAAGTGGGTGTCCAAGCGGCGCATTAAGCTCTGTAGATGGTAAGGTGAAGTGGGATCCGGTCGCGTGTACCAACTGCGATCAGTGCGTCGATATCTGCGACCATAAGTCGAGCCCGAAAATTACCACAATGACGGTCTCAGAGGTTCTGGAGCTTGTCAGGCATAATCAGTTTTTCTTGAGTGGCATTACCGTTTCTGGCGGTGAAGCGACCATGCAGTTGCCGTTTATCATAGAGCTGTTTCAAGCGATTAAACGTGATCCACAGTTAGCGCATCTCACGTGTTTTATTGATAGTAATGGTTCGCTGTCACTTCAAGGGTGGGACAAGGTGTTGCCTTATCTTGATGGCGCGATGATTGACCTAAAATCATGGCAATCGGAAACACATCAATGGTTAGTGGCTAGAGGTAATCATAGGGTGTTTGAAACCATTAACTACTTAGCAGATAAAGGAAAACTGCACGAAGTTAGGTTGCTACATATCCCAAATAAAAGCGATCTTGAGGACGAAATTGAACAAGTGGGGCGTTACTTGAAGACTCTACCAAGTGATATTCGAATTCGGCTGAATGCGTTTCAGCATCATGGTGTCATTGGCGACGCGTTAGATTGGCCGAAATGCACCGAAAAACAGATGCAGAGCTTTCACGATAAGCTCTACACCATAGTTCAAAGACCGATGCAAACTCCTGAGGTTTATACCTAGTCTTTAGATTTCTTAGGCGGTCAATCAGGCTTCTAAGAACGTTAACTTTCTAAAGATATTAAGTCTCTAAAAATATTAAGCTTCTAAAAACAGGTCACACAACCATTTGATCGCTTGATCATTCATGTTGGGTTTATTCCACACCAAGCTGTACGCCACCTTACCGTAATCAAAAGGCAAGGGCTTGCTCACTAAGCCCTGAGCTTGTTTAGCATGCTCAGCCCACTGTTTAGAGCAAGTGAACAGGAAAGGTGTGTGGTGACACAACACAGCCGCAGCGCCGAAGTCCGCGACCGATATTGCCATCTCTCTTGGTTGGTGGCATTGAACCAAGTTTTGTTCAAAGTAAGGCTGAGACAGTTCGTTATCTAAAATCCCAATGTGCTTGTAATCTAAGTAGCCTTCTACCGTCAGTTCTTGCTGAGCGAGAGGGTGGTGTGCGCCCATCAAACAAACCATTTCATCTGGAAGAATTGTTTCCCAAACCAGCTCTTTGTTATCGGTCGGCGGCTGAGATATATCATGAGGCAACAAGATCAAATTGACCTTGCCACTGAGTAAAGCATCGAAGCCGAGCTGTTGTTTCGAATAGATGTTGAGCTTCGCGTTTGGCGCCAGTTCAGTAGTGATTTTACTTATCTTAGAGGCAAATACTTCGAAGGTACTTTCACGCATCGAAAGTGAAAAACTGCCTTGGTACTCTTGAGGGGTAAAACTCTTTTGATGAAGCAGTCCATTCATGCTTGAAAGAATTGCGTGAACAGTGGGCGCTATCTTCAGAGCAAAGGGAGTCGGGATAAGCTTGGTACCATCTCGATAGAAAAGCTCATCATTCAGGATGTCACGCAACTGAGACAGGGTTTTGCTTACACTCGAAGGGCTGACACAGAGTTGCTCTGAGGTCTGAGTGACGCTGTGGGTGTTCAGCATAATATGAAGCGCAGTGAGGTGCTTAAGGCTCACCCTAGATAAGTGTAAGTAATCCATTTATGACTCACGCATTCAGATTGGCTTGTGATTTTGCATGAACGACAAAATCGAACAAGCCAAATTGGATAAAGGTTATTTACGAGCTAGCTTATGGTGCGCTCGTGAAAAGTGGCCTGCGCAAAATGCGCCCACAATCGATAGTTCACCCGCTAAACACAGTGCAGCACAAACTTCAGCTAGGGCTTGTGATTTACCGTTACCATGCAGCCCAAGTAAATCTAAACAGGCTTTTTGACTTGGCAAGCCAGTACCACCGCCGACAGTCCCCACCATTAGGTTAGGCAGTGTCACGCTAGCGTATAAACCGCCTTCTTTGTTGAGTTCCATACGCGTCATACCAATCGCTGACTCGGCGACACAGGCCGCGTCTTGGCCACAAGCGATGTAAAGTGCCGCCAGTGCATTCGCATAATGGGCGTTGATACCGATAGTGCCGCTCAAAGCGCCACCGACTGTGGTCATTTGGCCAAACTGGACCATCTTCTCTGGTGTCGTGTGTAGGTACTTCGCGACAAGCTCTGCAGGGATATTAACCTCAGCAGTTACCTTTTTGCCACGAACGCTGCGCAAGGTTTGGGTATTGGCTTTCTTATCGCCTGACAAGTTGCCATCAAGGAAAGCGTGGTCAGGCTTAACTGGCGTATTTTCGATGATGTACTCAAACACGGCATTGGTTGCGATGGTCACCATATTCTGACCAGAAGCGTCTCCGGTTAGAAATTCGAACACCAAGTAAACATGGTTACCTTCGATGTTGATATTAATGTCGGTCAGCTTGCCGTGTGATGTTGTTGATTCTGCCAAGATCTTGAACTGGTCATACTGTGTCACAGCCCAAGCCACAAACTGTCCGGCTTCAACTAATCCTTGAAATGCAAAGCCAGGAGTACGTGTTACGCCTTCATTGAGCAACATAGCACTTGCGCCACCACAAGCCGTAATCAGCTTAGAACCACGGTTATAAGACGCGACAAGCGCAGCTTCTGTGGTCGCGAGTGGTACGAGGTAATCGCCCGTAGCAAATAGGCCATTGACTCTTAAAGGGCCAGATATTCCCACAGGGACTTTAACGGTGCCAATAAAGTGCTCAATGTTTTTCTCATAAGCTTGGAACTGACTTTGTGTATGAGGGTCGAGCAGTTCTTGCTGTGAATCTGCATTATCGAGCGCTGTCCAGCGACGTGTGAGATTCTTTTCTGTCAGGTAGGGGCTAGGTGTCAGCTTATTTACTGGCTTTTCAAAATGAGGCTGAAGCTTTTTTTCTAATTCGTCTGCGGAGATGTCGCCTCCTAAAATAGAAACATAGTCACGGCGATGCAGATTTAGTTTTGGCATAAATAGTATGAAGTAAAGTTTGTGCAGCAAATTGGTTTGCGCTGATTCTACCGAGTAATAAACCAGAAACAAGCGCCTGATATAATGAGTTACAGTTTGTGTGGTTGTTGAAGCAAAAAGCAGCGAAGTTTCGCGAAATATAGGCTGTATTTGAGCGAAATTTAGATATGAATGTCGAGAAGGCTACCGATGGCTTCGTTTTGACGATCAACCACACTTGCACCAACGCGGTTATAACTTGCGCTTTGTGTCAGTTTAATCAGGGAATCGGTTGAAGATGAAGCAGGTTCAGGTTCTTTGTCTTTAAAGGAAATGGCTTGTTCAGGCTCTATTTGATTAAAGCTGAGATCGCTAGCTTCGAAAGTGTCGTCGGATTCTAGAGCGTGTTTGGAGGCTTGGTTGAGCTCGATTGCGGCTTCTTCAGCCATGTTGGTGGATTGCTGAATAATGGCGTAACCAGATTGAATACCAGATATCGACATATCAGAACCTTTTATTGACGTATGAAATGAGTCTAGGCGGACGATATTTTGAGCGCAATGGTGAACAGATGAAATTTACGGTGAAAATGTGAACTTAAGCTAAAATAGTGATGTCTGTCTATTAACTGAACAGGTCATTTAGCGCGTTTAATTCTTCATCAGTAAGCAAAGAAGGCTTCTCTGTTTCAAGGTTGCCGTCGATCTCACCCTGAAGTGCTTTTAATTGTTGTGGGTTAAGAAGCTGTATTTGCTGCTTAAATGCTTCAAATTGCTGTGTATTCATAGTGTGACCTTTGTTCAAATCAATATGCTCTTTAGAGCATAGTCTACTGATTCAGGAAATCAAACAAGATTAAGTGAATTTTAAATGATGTTTGAAGTTTCTTGAAACTAAGACAACTATAAATTCCTGTGGTCGTTTTTTGTCCGAGAAATGTTAGGAAAAGTTAAGGCTTGGTCAATCAAAGTCAGAAAATTCCTACAATGTAAAAACGCCTTCAACCCTTGTGGCACAAGGGTAGGTAAGTAATTTCTCTACCCAATTAGGGGTATGGGTAAAGCAATGTATAAATATTTGTGATGATCAAAAGATAAGCAATTGGCGTTATCTTTTTGTTTTTACGGTATTTTGTTTGTTGCTCAAGAAGCTTCTGTTTCAAACGACTTGTCGATCTTAACCTTAACTGCAAACTTGGTCGCTAAGGTATGCAGTTCTGGAAGCATTCGATAGATCAAATGGAGCTGTTGTAGAACCATTTTGACAGAATTCTCATCTTCTTCTCGCCATTCACTCAAACGTTTATCCAGCTCCGGGTCATAAGCGTTTTTCACTTCACAATGCTCTTTATGAGAATAGAGTTGATCATTTAGAGCGTCGAGATGCTGGTGGATTACTCTGTGCGCATCTAGCACCAGTTTGTGTGTCGCTTCATCATCAATACGCGTTCTGTGAGCACCCAGAGCCGAGATATAGCTAAGTAGAGCATGATTGAGTGTTAAGAATCGGAAGCTCTCATCTTCAGAGGTGCGGTACTTACCCGGTTCAACCAACATGCTACTGATCGCGGCAGTCAGGTTTGCATCATTATTATGCGCACTACGTCGAGCGATACGATAGTTTAGGCTATCTTTCTTACCGACACGGTATTGGCCGATGATCTGAGCGAGATAGTTCTTATTGGAATCGAGCGCATTCGCCATCACTTTGTGCAGTCGCTTCGACTGCCAATCAGGTAACACATAAATGACAGCAAGCACGGCGAGAGCACAACCAATAAAGGTATCCGCTAACCTTGGCAATACTACCGCGTAGCCTTCACCTAATTGGTTAAAGCAGAAGAGCACAAGCAGTGTGATAAAGCCGGTCGCAAACCCGTAGTTATTGATTCGAAACGCAAAGAACATCACGCCACTGATCACAATGAACACTAATTGGCTCTCTTGCGACGGGAAGAAAGTCAGTAACGGTACTCCGATCAATAAGCCTGCGACCGTGCCAATGACACGCGCCGTCAGTTTTTGACGGGTTGCACTGTAGTTTGGCTGACACACAAACAGTGTCGTCAGTAGAATCCAATAACCTCGTTCGATATCAAAACCCTGGATAATCCCGTAGCCCAGCGTCAAAGTGATCGCCATGCGAATCGCGTGGCGGAATAGCATAGAATCGGTGTGCAAGTTAGCTTTGATCTTGTGCCACATTGCCGTCAAAGTATGAGGGTTGGTATCGTTCAATACACCTTCTTCAATCTTCTCTGCATCTGGGTTGCTGATATTCGAGAGCTGTTTTTCAACGGTTGCTAGGTTATTGAATAAGTAATCCAACTGGTTCAGCAGTGATTTCCATTTAGGATTATTCTGTTGGTGCAGATGATTGAGCGAAGACATCAGCTCATCGAGTGCCAATACAGACTTGTCACCATGCTGGTATTCAGCGCCAACTTTCAACGAGCTCGCCACTTCTTTACACGCAGTGGCCTGCGCTTCCAGTAGATACTTAAATCTAAACAACACGTCAGAGCGCTCAAAGTGTTTTGCTAGCTCTTGATAGCGATAGTGGCTAGAGCTGACGCGTTCATGAATATCTTGTGCGATGAAGTAGGTGTTAAGAAATCGGTCACTAGGGCCGTCAATGTGTCCGCGCTTAGAGCGATTAAGCAGCGTCGCTTTACACATGTTGAGTGCGTTAACGGTACTCGCGTTGAGTTTGGCTTCAATGATTCGGTGTGGCTGGGGAATCAAGTCAGAAACGGGGTAGAAGAGTTCCGCTTTTGAATCGATGTAGTTACCGATTTGATCGAATACCGTGGCTAAGTTTTGCTGCACGGGTTGCATTGGCCACACTATCTGCCAAATCATCGACATGAAGTAGTACCAAGCGGCGCCAGTTAACAGTAGAAGCGGTTGAAACCAAAGGTTGGTGCTCTCGTGTGCACCAAGCATGGTATAGATGGCAACCAAGAGAGAACCAAACGCGATACTCGCGTATTTAGGGCCAATTGCCCCGAGAATGATAAAAGAGAAGGTTGAAACAAAAAGCCCTATCGCGAACAGCCAAGGCGTATCGAAGAGAAGCTCAATAGAGAAAGCCGCAACGGCGAAACAGATAAAGGTCAGCGTGAGTGCTTTCAAGCGCCCGGTAAAGCTGTCATCACTTTCCGCAAGAGCCGCAGCAATAACGCCTAAGATCAAAGGCGTGATCAGTGTGTTTTGTCCATAATACCAAGCAGGCACCACCACGCCGAGCAGAGTGATGAGAATTAATACGCTGTAATTTATGGTTTTATTCGCCCAATAGAGGCGTAATTTGGCTGAAAAGTCCACAGTCGCTCACTTGACACACTAAAAACCATAATCCTAACAGAAATCAAGCACAAGAATTTGATACTTATCCATAATTGCCCGTAGGTGGTCATGAAAGCGTCGATAAGATATGAGATATTATTAATTCTCATTGCATCATGATATAAATTCAATATTCCCAATTAAGAGCACACTCCAATGCAGCTAAGCGCTAACAAGACTGCACAGTTTTTTATTCAAAATGAATATCATCAGGTTGAACTTGATGGTCCACGCTTGCTGTTATCTTCAGTAGGCAGTGAAGAGCGTATCCCATTTACTATTTGGAGTGGCAAGATCGCGATAAAGCGCGGATTGTTCTGGGGATCGCTACAATTTTTTGCTAATCAACAAGATGGAACACAGCGCAGTTGGTTAGTACAAGGCTTACCTTGGGATCAATGCCGTCAATTTGCACGCGCGTCAGTTAGTGCTTATCAGAAGTGGCACGACACTCAATGTGAACAATTGGCTGAACACGTACCTCAGTGGGAAGCTGAATTAACACGTCTTGAGCAATTACCAGCCTTTCTACCGCATTCTAAGGTCAACACTTGGGTTGATATGGTCAACTCAGGCTTAGAGAGTATGACAATGACGCTAGAAGAGGCCGCACAACGCATGCCAAACCGCATCGCAAGAATGCAGCCATGGTTATCTGAAACGGAAATCAAGCAAGCTGAAAGAAACCAGCAATGGCTAGAGACCGAGCGAAAAAACTGGGAAGTGTTGTTTGCGCAATGTGAGTCGTCACCACTGAACTTATCGCAGCAATATGCGGTGTTGATGAATGATGATCACAACCTTATTTTAGCGGGTGCAGGCTCGGGTAAAACCAGTGTTCTAACGGCTCGCGTCGCGTATTTACTGCAAAGCCATCAAGCTCAAGCTGAAGAGTTGCTATTGCTCGCTTTTGGTCGTGAAGCGGCAGAAGAGATGAAGCAACGTCTCGACAGCAAAATTGGTTTATCAGCAGAGAAGGTGCAAGTCAGCACTTTCCACCAGTTGGGTTTAAAGATACTGAATCAAGTTGAACCCGAACGTGTGGTTATTTCTCCTTTAGCGCTCGATGACAACCAACGCCAAGCATGGTGCATTGATTGGTTGAAGAAGCACTGGATGACACCGACCAACTTTAAACGTTGGCAAAAGCATTTGTCTAAATGGCCAATCGCTTATTTAACCGGTGACGATGAGCTTGGTAGCCACGTTTCAAACCTCAAATTGATCGGTTGGCTTGAAAAGCAGCTAGAACAGTTGAATGCGTCGGGTTTAACCAAAAAAGAAGTACAGCAACAGCTGATTGATCACCGAGACTATACGCGCCTCAACAGCGAGCTTTCACTGTGTTGGCCATGTGTAACCGCGTGGCAAAAGGAGTTGAAAGAACAGAATCATATCGACTTCTCAATCATGATCAGCCGAGCGACTCAGTATGTCGAGAAGGGCAAGTTTATCTCACCTTGGAAGTTCATCATGATCGATGAATACCAAGATATCTCACCTGATCGTCTTGCCTTGGTTGAAGCACTGTGTAATCAGTCTAAAGCCGAGCATCAAGCCTCTATTTTTGCAGTAGGCGATGACTGGCAGTCGATTTACCAGTTTGCAGGTGCGGATGTGGATTTGACCACGGGCTTTAAGGATCGTTTTGAAAGCTCGACCATTCATCACCTAGATACCACTTACCGCTTTAACAATCAGTTAGGTGCGGTGGCTAATCGCTTTGTACAAGAAAACCCAATTCAGATTCCGAAAGAACTGAACAGCTTCAAGCAACAGAAGCAGAAGGCGGTGTACAGTGCGCCAAGTAAAGAAGTTGAGAAGATTCTTGATCAACTGAACCGTCAATCCAAAGGCAAAACCAATAAATCGGTGCTGCTACTTGGACGTAATCATTACCACAAGCCAGAGTTGTTGGAAGATTGGAAGAAGATCTTCACTTCCATTGATATCAAGTTCATGACTTGCCACGGCAGTAAAGGTAAAGAGGCGGACTTTGTCATTATTCTTTGTGTTGACGAAGGACAGTTCCCGACCAAGAAGAAACAGCTGCATATTGATGGCGCATTGACTGAATCATCAGACGCGTTCCCTTATGCTGAAGAGCGTCGTTTATTCTATGTAGCAATGACGCGGGCAAAAGAGAAAGTATGGATCACGCACAGTGGCGACGGCTCTGGCTTTGTGCAGGAGCTGCATGGTTCTGATTACCCAGTTGTTCGTAAAAAGTGATGTTACTTGACTTGATTGTCTAAGATTAGATCTTCAATCCCTGCCCTAATATCACAAGGCAGACGCATAAAGCATAAGGAATTTGCTATGGAACACGGCTCTATTAACTACATTGAATTTGCTGCGAAAGACATCGCCGCAACTAAGGCATTTTTCAGTCAAGTGTTTGGTTGGAGCTTTGAAGACTATGGCCCTGAGTATTCTGCGTTTGAAGGCAAAGGCTTAATGGGCGGCTTCTATTTGGCGGATCTGGCGTCGAATACGGATAATGGCGCGGCGCTGATGGTTTTTTATAGCCAAGATCTTGAGCAAACCGAGCGCGATGTAATTGATGCTGGTGGTCAGATAAACCGTGAGATCTTTAGCTTTCCCGGCGGCAGACGTTTCCATTTCAGAGAGCCAAGTGGCAACGAGATGGCAGTGTGGAGCGATAAATAGAGAGACTCTCGCACTGTTTTATGATTGAACTGTTTAATGTCTGAAAACGAGACATAAAAAAGCCTGCGATAAAATGCAGGCTTTTTAGTCTGTTCAGTAGAGAGCACATTTAACGTGCGATTACGTGCGCTCAGCTAGGTACGCTTCGTAGTCTGGGATCTCGATGATTACTTCTTCTTCAAGCAGTGAAGAGTTAAACAAGAAATTAGCGGTAGCGCGGTTAGTGGCCACAGGAATGTTCCAAACACTTGCGATACGAAGCAGTGCTTTTACGTCTGGGTCATGTGGTACAGCATTAAGTGGATCCCAGAAGAAAATCAGCATATCGATCTTGCCTTCAGAGATAAGCGCGCCAAGTTGTTGGTCACCGCCCATAGGGCCGCTGATCATGCTCTTGATTGCTAAGTCTGTCTCTTTACTTAGTAAAGAACCAGTCGTGCCCGTTGCGTAAAGGAAGTGCTTTTGTAGTTTTTCTTTGTTCTCTTTGACCCATCTTAGTAGCTCAGGTTTGAAGTGGTCATGAGCGACCAAAGCGATATGCTTATGTGTTGGCATAGTACGCGTCGTTTTTTGCATGAATGTTCCCTAAATTGTTGTTTCGTTTTTATTGTTTTGAGTTCTTCAGCCAATATAGCACTAAGGATTCACACTGAATACCGGACGAAACTCAGAAGGTGACAATGAGTCGGCGATAATTTGATCTTTGAGAGTTGCAGGTGTCAGCGCTTCGATAATCGGTGCGCTGTGTTGCTCGTAAGGTTGACCGCGTAAGTAACTCGTGGCTTGTTTTACCGACAAGCGACCTTGCTCAACCATTTTATCGGTTGGCGCAAAAAGTACCTTGTTACGAAGTAAACCACGGTAGGTTCCGTGACTTAAGTAACTCGAAATTAACCCAATCTCTTCGGTTTTATCGGCCGCTCGTAGCTCACTGATCGCTGCTTCAATCGCGACGGCACTTCCGACTATATATTGGATATCCGGCTCCTCGATCACCTGTTGTACTAGGTTTCTTTGCAGTTCTTTATCGTTATCTGCCCAACAGCTGATCGCGATTTTGATATCACTCGACTTGATCGCATCATAAAACCCCAGTGCTACAGGCTTAGTGCCGCCACTCGCTTGCGGGCCAAGTAACAGGGCGATAGGTGTTTCGCCTGATCCTTTCGGGTGTCGTTTCGACAAAAAATCTCCGACTTGGTATCCCATTTGGTACCAATCGACACCGACCGTACCTTTTAATACCTTCTGTTGTTCTTCATTGACGGTTAACTCATTTACCGTAGCAAACACAGGCGTCGAGCCAACCCAATCGCTGAGATTGTCATGATACGCATCGGGTGAAACCGTACCTAAAATAATGGCATCGGCTCCCCATTGCGTGCAAAGCACCAGTTGCGAGGCTTGTTTGGCCACGTTGGGGTAACCGCCAGCTTCCAATACTCTTAGCTCAACTTGCTGCTTTTCTGCTTCAGAGATCATTCCATAGTTCACAGACAACCAGTATGAGTCTTTGAGGTGCGGATAAATGGCACAGATTTTCTCTTTTTGTGATGTGGCATTGGCGGGTTTTATTGGGCTCAAAGGCTCACTAGCACCTGCGACAGTAGTCACTGAGGCCAGTAGTGAGAGAAGAATTATTGAAGCGAAAGGTCTAGATAGCATGAATTGCCGTTTTATTGGTTTTAGATAAGAAACACTGCAAAATATAGCGTATTCTGCATGGGTAAAGAAGAACGTTTTAAGGTTTAGAGTTTATGTTGTTAGCTTCAGCGAGTATTGGACGCAAGCTGCTGGCCTCATTCTTAGTGATGGCACTGTTGGTTCTATTGTCTGCATTGATCGGTGTTTCTGGTTTTAGCTTTGTAGCCAAAACGGAAAGAAACGTCGTTGATTCGGCGCTTCCTGCCATGATCGAAGCTCGTCAGGTTTCTGAGTTGAGTAACCGTATTATTTCGTCAGTACAAACACTTTCTAATGCGAGAAACGAGGCCGAAAGAAAAGAGGCTGGCACCGTACTGTTTGACCAACTTGAGTCGCTTCTTCAACATATCAAAGAGCTTGGTGTCGACAGTTTCGATTCTCAGCTCCTCAATAAACTCGAAAACAATGTTCAAAGCGTTATTAACACACTGGCTGACTTGGGTGTGTCGGTTGAGCGTAAGCTTTGGTTAAGCAAAGAGTTGTCGTCTCGTGTCGAAGAGATGCGCCTATTGGCCGAAGAGCTAGAGCAGTTGACGCGAACCCAAGTTTTGAACACGGCTACCATTGCGGTTGCTAACGTCACGCATATCTATGACCTGCTAGAAACCAAAGAAACGGATAAAGCCTACCAAGCCTTAGATGCGCTTGTAGAGGTTGACCTTGATTTGTCTGAGCGCCTACACGAATTGCATTTGCTGGCGTTCAAAATGCTTAACCAAATTGAAGAAACGCAAACCGTTACCAACGTAGAGCGTATTCATCAAATCCAATCAGAATTTGAATCCAACCTAAGAATCATGGCGCGCCGCGTTAAAGCGGTCGAAGATCCTACTCGTTCAGCGCAGATGTCTCAGCTTCTAGAAGAGCTCAGAAAACGCCAAGTCGTGTTCGATATTTCATTAGAACAATATGAGAACACCAAAAAGTCAGAGTTTCTGATGCAAAATACGTTGGAGCTGTTCTCTCAGCTGAATACAACGGTTAACCAACTGGTTGATGATTCAAACCGCAGTACCAAAAAAGCGGTTGATGAGCTGACCAGCACGTTGAATTTGGCTCAATGGTCACTGTCTGTGATTTCGGTTATTGGTTTGGTTATCGTTGCATTTATCGTGTGGCGAGTGGTGTATATCTCGGTTGTTAAACGTCTTACTGAATACTCATCGGCCTTGATGTCTATCGCACAAGGTCGCCTGAATATTGATATCTCGGTAAAGGGTAATGATGAGCTGGCTCATATGGGCGAGGCGATCATCACTGCCAGAAACACCGCGCAGGCGCTACAAGTGGTTGCGGTGGGTGAAGCAAAGGCGAAACGCGAACTTGAAGAGCACAAAGAACACTTAGAAGAGTTGGTCACAGACCGAACCTACCAGCTGCAAAAGACCAATGAGAAGCTGAACATCGAGGTAGGGAACCACGCTAAGGCTCGTAACGCCGCAGAACAAGCAAGCCGCGCAAAATCCGCTTTCCTTGCGACGATGAGTCATGAAATACGAACGCCGATGAACGGTGTATTAGGTACTGCAAGATTGCTCAAAGATACCGGGTTAGACCCGCTGCAATCCGGCTATGCAGACATCATTAACCGCAGCGGTAAGAACCTACTCGCGATTTTGAATGACGTGTTGGATTACTCAAAGATTGAAGCAGGGCATTTAGAAATCCGCACTGCTTCGTTTGATCTTCATCAGATGGTTCAAGATACCTACCAATTGATGGAAGGGCGTGCCGCTGAGAAGAAGCTGAACTTTGATTTCCATATTGAAAGTGATGTGCAACGCTATTGGCGTGGTGACGTAACGCGAATCAGCCAAATCTTGAATAATTTGGTCGGTAACGCGATTAAGTTTACGGAAAGTGGCTCGGTCGATATCTTTATCAGCTTAGATATCGAAGATGAAAATCGAGTGATGTTTGAAGTGTCAGATACAGGTGTCGGTATTGATGCTAGCGAACAAGCTTGTCTGTTTGATGCCTTTACCCAAACCGATAGCGGTCGCAACAAAACCGGCGGCACAGGGCTTGGATTAGCGATCAGTAAAAGCATCATGTTGGCAATGAACGGGGATATTGGCGTTCATTCTGAAGAAGGCGAGGGTAGCCAGTTTTGGTTCTCACTGCCACTTGAAGCCGGTGAGAAGATAGAAACGAAAGTACCGGTCATTGAAGCGTGTATTCGAGCTAAAGTACTTCTGATTGAAGATAACCCCGTAAACTGCATCGTTGCTGAAGGCTTCTTGCATAACTTGGGGCACGAGGTTGTGATTGCGACAACCGGACAAGAAGCGAGAGCCATATTCAGTGAGCAAGAGTTCGATATTGCGCTGGTGGACATTAACTTACCCGACTGCGATGGCGTCGAGTTAATTCAACAACTCAAAGACGATGCGCTTCAGCATAAAAGTGAAGAAGACGTAATTCGAAAAGTACCCCCAATGATCGCAGTATCGGCTCATGTGTTTAACGAAGAAGTGGAAAGCTATTTGTCGTCTGGCTTTGATGGATTCTTACCTAAGCCGTTAGAGAAGGAAGCATTATCGGAATTGATTGTTGAGCAGTTGGACGGTCACACGCTGTTGCTGCCTCAGCCGGATCCGTCAGATGCTGTTTGCTGTCAGCTAAACTCTAAACCTCAGGAAACCGAGCTAGACTTATCAGCATTGGCATTTGCAAGCTCGACACAACGAGCAAACCAAGACGCGGAACATAATCAAGGAGAACCGATTGTGCAGATGATTAACCCTAAGATTATCAAAGACGACTTGGCCATTCTCGGTCGAGAAAAAATAGTGCAGATTGTTGGGTTGTTTGACCAAAGCAGCCAAGTCACTCTCGATGAACTGATTGTGGCAAGTGCCGCTGACAACGCTCGTGAAATTAAGTCTTTAGCTCATAAACTGAAAGGGTCTGCCGGCAGCCTAGGATTATCTGCACTGTTTGCTTTATGCCAGAGCATTGAAGCGAGCGAGGATCCATTACTTCAATATCGCGATAATGCAGACTCATTACCTGAATTGGTGAAAGACTCGTTAGCAGCGCTCCGAGAGCAACTATAGAGTGGCTATTGGGCGGAAAGCCCCAAAATAAGAACAGAAAACAAAAAGCAGGCTATTTCTCCGTTTTAATATGAAGAAGTGACCTGCTTTTTTATTGTCGAATAAGAATCTAAGTAAGGCTTTCAAGGAACGGCTCTAAGCCATCTTGATATGTCCAGCAGCTTTGATCTTAACGTGAACCATATTGCCTTGTAGGTAGCTTAATGGAATCTCGCTGCGTTCAATGATCGCGACATTATCGCTGCATGCGCCAGCTTCAATCGCCAGTTGCTTTGATTGCGCTTCCAAGCCCTTTAAGGTCTCTTCACGTGATGCTGGGTCAATCGGTACGATCTTATCGAATTGACCTGATATTTCACCCAACGCAACACCAATCGCATTAGCCACTTCAAAGTGCTCAGGACGAACCACTTGGCTCACACCTTCAAAATGATCTGGGAATAGGGCACTACCACCACCAACCATGATTACGGGTACACTCGCTGCAGAGGTCTTCATCTTATCGATGCCTTCTTCAACATCCGTGACCATTTGTTGATAAACCTTGTTTGCTTGTTCGGCTGAAACACCAATCTCATCACTCAGTTGATGTTCTGCCTGCCACTGCATTTGTCCTGTTTTGAGTGCAATATCGGTGAGCGTAAGTTCATCACCACCAAAGCTACGCGCCGTTTGCGTCAAGGTATGGCCAACACTTTCTGGGCCTAGCTCTATACGCTGCTGTTCAAAGCGAACCTTGGTACCACCACCAATGGCTAACGCCAAAATATCAGGCATACGGAAGTTGGTTCTCACTTCACCGATTTCTACTGCTAAGCTCGATTCTCTTGGGTAGCCGTGAGTCAGTACGCCGATATCAGACGTAGTGCCGCCCACATCGACCACAATCGCGTCTTTTAACTTAGTTAAGTGACTCGCTCCACGAATCGAGTTTGTTGGCCCACAAGCCACGGTAAGAATCGGGTACATCAATGCGAACTGCTGTGACATCAGTGTTCCGTCGTTCTGACCGAAATAAGGCGTGGTGTGGATTTCATGATTGATGAGTGCACTGCAAAAGCCGTCAACGAATCGTTTTGCTGTCCCTTGCAGAGCCGCATTGAGGATAGTGGCGTTCTCACGCTCTAAAAGCCCTAAACTGCCGACTTTATGGGATAACGATAGGTTCACGCCCGGAAGTTCTTGTTGAATCCACTCTGCTGCTTGAAGCTCCTGGTCGCCGTTGACGGGAGAGAACACTCCGCAGATAGCAATGGAATCCACTTGGCCTTTCATTTTCTGGCAAAGCTCGCGGATCTCAGACTCTTGAATGTCGGCAATCAACTGGCCGTCATATTCATAGCCGCCGTGTGCTTGGTAGAAGTGCTGACCAAGCAGGTTTTGCCACGCTTCACTCCAACCACAAAGGGGTGGGACGCTATCACCACTGGGAAGCGCTAAGCGAATCATGCCGACTCTGTCTAAACCTTTTCGTTCAACGATTGCGTTGGTGCATTGAGTCGTGCCAAGCATCGCGTGTTTCACTTGCTGACCATCAATGTTTGCTTGGTTTAATAGCGCAGAAATCGCGTTGTCGATCCCTGTTGAAACATCATGTGTGGTTGCGGTTTTTACTTTGGCAATCACATTTAAGTCTGCGTCGAGCAGCACACCGTCGGTATTGGTGCCACCTACGTCAATGCCCAAACGGCAGTAATCAAGCGTAATGTTTGTCATGCGACTACCTCTTCAATGCAGACTTTAGTTGTTCAATGGTTTGATACTCGACGGTGTAGCCAAAGTAACCCGGGCCCGCGACTTCAATACCTTTGTCAGTGCGCCATTTGGGGTCGCAAGGGTAGGCGATAAGGTCGATGCGCTGCCCGTAACGAAGTTGTTCGGTTGTGATTGGCTTGCCGGTTTCATGATCCAAGATCGAAATAAGATCCGGTGTTGATGCCAGCAGGTTATCTTGGCTCATGTCTGCGCGGCTTGTACCTTTGTGCGCGAGAAGTAATTCGTTTTGGAACTGCACAAACACGTTATCGACGCCGGTATCTTCAAACTGAGCCAGCTTTTCAATCACGACACCACCTGTTGCAAAACCACCATCGGTTTCACGTTGAATATCAACAATCTTGCCACTGATGATGGTATGGCCGCCGACAATGTCTAATACGGCCTGTGTGCCACTTTTATTGTTGTCGTTCGCCAGTCTAATCGCTTCACCAATCTTCATTGCTTGGGTCAGTGTTGCAGGCAGTGCGCTGCGTTTTAGGTTCTTACCGTTCATTGGGTAATCGCACATTGCTGCAGAGCCGCCCATCTGCTCGGTAATTGGCCTCGCAAACTTTTCAGACCAAATACCGTCAATCGGATAAAGCGTGACGATATTGCCACGCTCATCGGCCAATGTGTTCGGTGCCGAAGGGAGACCATCAAGAAAGAAGGTCACCATCTGAGCTTCTGGGAACGCACGTCCCATCGCATCACAATCGATCACAGGAATGTTCTTTTGTGCTGCAACGAGAATTGGAATCAATGAATTGAAGCCGCCTACTTCGATAGGAAACGTTGCCGCCACTTCAGTGCCGAGCGCTTTTTCCATCGCTTCGAAAGCAATCAACATTTGATCTTTCGAATTGAGTTTCTCTACTGCGACTGTTGGTGCGCCAATCATTGAAGAGGGCACTGTCATCCAATCGTCTTGCACGTCTTCTAAAGGAATCATGCGTACAGGGTGCTTTGCCGTTGCAATGGCTACTTTCGCCATCAAGGCACCGCTGTATGGGTCACCGCCGCCGCCAGTACCTAATACCGTCGCACCCAGCGCGATATCATCAATCATTTGTTCAGTAATAATCACAACTACTATTCCTTATCACTTGAAGGAGAAAGCTTCATTAGGGCGAGGTAAATCACACCAGCGGCAAGAATGCCGTCTAACGCCGAGATGCTGGTGAACGAAAACAGGTTGAAAAACTCTGGTGCAGTACAAGCGCTGAATGCAGTACCAAATGCCCAAGAAGCCAAGCCTTTAAACATCCAAGCTGGAACTTGTTGGATGTTCTCAAAGCTCATTTTTGTCGAATCTAAAACATAATATTGAACGATGTAGACACCCGCAGCAGGCGCAATGGTTACGCTGAGTAGCATTAAGAAGTCGGTAAACTTGTTCACCATGCCGAGTTGAGCGATACCAATGCCGACGATGGTCATGATCACAACCAGAACAGGGCGCGGAATCTTAGGTAGAACCATCGACATGCATAAGCCGCCAGAGGTTAGGTTGCTACTGTTGGTGGTCCATTGTGCGAATACCAGTACTATAATGGCCGCCATGCCTAAACCTAGGGTGAAGAAGACTTCGACTAGGTCGTCGGTGCCTGTCATTTTGGTCAAGATCAATGCGATAAGAATGATGGCACTGTTGCCGACGAGGAAACCGATACCCGCTCCTAAAATCGCATCACGGCGTGTTTTGGCGTAGCGAGCAATATCAGGTGCAGCAACCGCAGCTAGAATCCAGATAGACATAACAAAAGAGATGGCTTGGCCAAGCGTCAAAGGATCTTCAATCGATGGCGCTGCGCCACCTTGATAATCAGCAGCCATAAACAAACCGATGGTAATCAACGTCACCATCAATGGAACAGAATAGGTACTGAGTTTGCCTAAAGCACGAACGCCATAGATAGCCGTCATCATCATTAACACACTGCCGCCAATAAGAGCGGTGAGGTGTGAAATTATGATGTCGTATTTCGCCAGTGCATCGACCATGATGAAAGCGAAGAAATCAGCCTGGAATGCGAACCAGCCGACTAATGAGATGCCGTTGATGAAGCCAAGAATTTTACCGCCGTTACGGCCAAATACCGCGCTGCTCACCAGCGGGGTAGACACGCCAGCTTGAAAGCCAATGTTGGCACACAGCATCGCGATGATCGCCAATAAGCCTGAACCAATAAACGTGGCAAGCAGTGCGTCTTCAAAACCAATACCGCTGCTTAGAATCGAGCCGAGAAACAGTCCCGAAATGTCGATGCCGATTGCCAACCAAATAAGGCTGATGACCCACCAAGATCGTTTGGCCTTCTCGGGAACGGGTTCCAACTCGAAGTCATCTATCTTTTTGTGGCTGTGTGTTGCTTCGGGTTTATTCACGTAAGCTTCTGCCGCCATAGTGCCATCCATGCATTGTTATTCCATAAGTGTGAATAAAGCATACTGATGTATTTATTGTTAATAAATGAATATAATCAGATGTAAACATAACAAAAAACAAATGTGAGTGGCAAAGTGAATCCAAACAATAAGTTAGATAAAAGAGACCTACGTAGATTAGAGCTTTTTTGTGAAATTGTTGAACAAGGAGGCATCAATCAGGCGGTCGCAAGCACTGGGATTAGTCAACCAGTGCTGAGTAATCAGCTTATTGCCTTGGAAAAAAGCTTAGAATTAACATTATGCCAACGTGGTCGACGTGGTTTTAAGCTGACTCATGAAGGTGAGCAAGTGTATAAATATGCGAACCAACTAAAATCGACCTTAACCGACTTCGCTTATAAGTTACGAGGTGTACAGACGGAACTCTCTGGGCATGTGCGAATTGGATGTTTGGATAACACCGTCACTTTGCCTTATAACCCACTTCCCAAAGCGATCGAGACGTTTTATCAACGCAGTAACAGTGTAGAGGTGAGTGTTGATGTCGGCGATTTCACCCAGTTGAATGAGAAGCTAGCAAAGAACCAGATTGATATGATGATAGTGGTTCTAGGGTCACATCAAAAATCAGCGTTTCAACATAAATACCCACTGTTTGAAGAGCACAGTTATCTGTATGCGCGCAAAGATCTGGCCGAGAAGATCATGGACAGGGGTTTCTCATTGAATGGCTGTCGTATCAACATGGGCGGCTATGCCAAAGATGAGATGTTCCGATTACTGAATATTGAGCAGTACGATTCCGTAAAGCCTTTTGATGGCTGGCATGTCGAGTCGGGTGTAATTTTAACCTTGGCGGGCACACACCTGAGTTTTTTACCGTCTCATTTAATCGACCGTGGCCATTATGACCAAGCCTTGATTCCGCTTCAGCCCGAGAAGTGGAGCCTTAAGAGTCAGTTTTATGTGGTGTTGAAGCAACCTGTAGATTCCCTTTCCCCCGCCGCGCGTGCGTTTTTTGATGAGCTACACCAACCGGAAGCATCGGATTCAATATAGAGAACTCGTCGCTTCTCAATAGCACTTAAGATACTTTCTCATATACAAAAAATCCTCTGCCAAGACAGAGGATTTTTGCTTTTATGCTTTATGAGTGAAAACTAACGGTTCTCGAAGCGGTTGTAATCCAACAATCCGAACTCGATCGGTTGGTCTTGTTGATACCAACGATGCACGCGATCACTGAATGGCCAGAACTCGCTAGAACTGCGTCGTACCGCAAACTTATCCAGCAGCGCCACGTAGTCTTCTTCTGTGCTTAAGTTTTGCAGCGTTTTAACCAGAGTAGGAATCTCGCTCTCGGTTAATGATAGGTAAGCCGCAGGGTAGCTACCGACAACGCCTCTTACGAGGGTTAGGTCATCATTGGCGTAATCACGGTTACCTTCTTCATTAAACAAGCTAGAAATGTTGCTGTGCGCGTTATTGTGAATCATGGTGAACAGTTGCTCTTCGCCGTTTTCGCCTTCAATCATGATCATCACTAATTGAGGCACATGACGCAGGCCTTCGCCCTTTATCAAATTCACTTGGTTAAGCAGTGCTTCATTCTTCCTACCAAAACCTGTTTCAACAATCTCAAAGCGATTATCGAGAACAGGTGCGAGCTTATCTTTGATCATATCAAGCAGTTCGTGTTTCGGATCCGCCGTTTTGTAAACCACGCTGGTCGGCTGATCAAAAGGTGCAATGTTTCGCTGCAAATAGTCACTCAGTTGTGCGCTTTGGTTCTGGTACCAACTAGAGTGTTCAATGTGACGAACGTCTTTAGGAAGAAGGCTTAAGAAGTTACTCTCACCTTCAAGACGCAAGAAGTCCATGAACATGCGTGTAATCAGCTGGTGGCCAAAGTTGCCGTAAACATCGAAGCCTGCAACGAGAAGATAATGAATACGCTCTAGAAGAGCATAATCAAGAATCCACGCAGTCTTAGGTTGCGTGCCAACTAACCCTTGTACAACAGAGGCGCTATCGAAGTGCCTAAAGACGGTGAGAGCAGCATTCGGGTTGATGCCATCGCCATCCCAAATGATGCCAGTGTCTAGGTGGACGCCACTCTCGAACCATTGGTTAGTGAAGTCTGATTTCGCGTTTAGGTATTGCGCTTGTTGCTTTGCGTATCTTACCCAGTTGGTCACAGGTACGGTGTTACTTTTTAGTTCGCTAGGTAACTTTAAATTTTTCTTTTGACTTGCGTAGAAGGCGTTGATTTCCGGAACATCGGCTTTCTCTGGGTCGATGAAGAAAACCCAAAAACGGTCGTTAATTACGTTCAAGGCAAGTTGACCACGACACACAGGTCCTTTGATATAGGCCATGATGGTGTTTTGCGCGTTATCTAACATGAAGTTGAAGCGCGAGTTTACTGGCAGTGCTTCAAACGAAGTCATTGGGTTAGCTGAAACATCGATGTCGTAACTAGGTAGTTGTTTTACTTCGTAATTTACGTCGACAAACCAGGTATTCCACTTTTGTAGACGCTCTTTATTAAGTGCGAAAGGCATGTGCGTTTTGTCGACGATAGTGCCTTGTTCTGGAATCAGACGGTAGTAAACACGGTCTACTTTTGGATCGTCATAAGGGCGACGAGTCGTGATGCGCTGTACCGCTTCACCTGGTGGTGTTGCAGAGCGAACAACAGTGAAGAAGCGTGTTGGCTGAGCTAAATCAGAAAAATAGACATGAGATAAAAACAGGTGCTCGTAGATGTAACGTGCTGAAAGTTGACTCTTATTGTCACTCTTGTTTAAAAAGCTTTCGTAGACATTAACGAGCTCTTGTTCTGCATCAGTCAATGGAATGTGGTCGTTCATTAACGCGCCATTTTCCAACCAACTCATTAAAGTCGCGTATTCGGTTTTGTCTAAGTTTGGCATCCCATAAGGCATTCCCCAAGTTGGGTAATCTCTCTCGTATTGAGCGTATTCTTCAATGGTTGGGCACTGTTGGTCGCGATCGATTGAAAAGTCGAAACCTTCAAGCTGGGTTTGATCGGGCAGAGGGTGATTCTCTTTCTGGATCAACATACGAGAAACAAGACCAGCATCGAGGTTAGCCGTTGAGTTTTGCATGCGCTCATTGAGGACAGGATGAAAATCCGCATCGCGCCACTCTTGCGTGGTTAAAGCATCTTCAAACAAGCGAGTAGGGGCTGATGCCGTTAAGCGGGTGCCTTGATAAACGAGTGCCTTGCTCGCGCCTCGGTCTATACCTTCCACTGAAGACATTTTGAGTTGGCAAGGGGCATCATAACAAGCGTGGCAAACCACGCATCGGTTATCAATGATGGGCTTTATTTCGTCAATGAAGTGCTGTGCTTGAGCCGAAAGAATAGGTGCTTGGCGATCGCGTACTTGTTGTTCACCAAACAGTTCGTCGAAGTTTAAACCCGCGTAGACGGCACAACCTGAGAAGACGCTAACAAAAGCTAAAATGAAGAGTTTTTTTAAATTCATACGTATTTAAATATTAGGCATTTTCTATAATTATATCGAAAATGATTGAAAATGCTCATGTTCTAACAATTTTGTAGACAAGATCTTGATGGGGCGAGTGACTTGTCGATGCGCGTTACTCGCTTGTGATCAGAAATTGGAGTTTAGACTTAGCTAGATTTAAGTCCCAAGAGCTAAAAGCTAGCAGTTAAGAGTTAAGAGTTAAGAGTTAAGAGTTAAGAGCTAAGACTCATTGATTGACGTAACAAACAGAGAAGGGGACAGACAATCGCTCAAACTCTTTGATCCAGCGCCACTGGTTGTCTTGAAGTTTATCGCCAGGGCCTTTGACTTCAATCCAATGAAACTCATCGCCCTTGAACGCAATCAAATCCGGCATCCCAGTACTAAATAGCTTTAAGTCACTCAATATCACTTTGAAGAGGTCTACAACCAAGGCATTTGGAATTGAAGCCATGCCGTGTTCGATGAGTGCTTTAGGAAAATAATTCCAATGAACAAAGGGGTTCGCGATACCTTGCTTTTCATCGTAAGTATCAAGAAAATGGTTCAGCCCATGTTTGGATATCGTTTGAAACACGGCTTCAATCTGTTCGGCTCGCTTGTCTACGAAATCTGAATGGTACAGATCCAATGGTCGATGTTGGTAACGATTGATAAAGGCGCCTTCAACGTCTGCGAAAATGACATCCCAGAAAGCCAAACCAAACAAGCCACACAGAAAACTGTTTTCTGAAAAGTAGACGTCCCAACCTTGGTTCTCAAAATGCTGCTTTACCGCAAGCTCGACTCGAGTTTGGCTGAGGTCTAATTCCAGTTTTAACTCTTTGCAGCTCGGCTTTATGGTTCGTGAAACTTTGTGCCCCTGTTTCCGTAGCAGCCGGTCTTCAAGCTTAATAGCGATTTCCAACTCTGACACATCCGATGGAGTAGCTTTCATTTGCGTGACAATGTCACACATTAAGTCTAGCGTACCTTGCTTATCATAGATGCGTGCAAGTCGTTCTCTGCTCGGAGGAAGTGTAGATTGTCTGAACCAAAAGATAGCTTGGTCGTTTAGATTAAGCCTTTCAAGATCGCGAGCAATATCATTGATCAAACGCGATCGTTTTCTGGCAATACTTCTGTGTTCTGATTCTTCAGGAATCGCATTTAAAAGCAGTTCCAGAAACTCGCCATCTTTGCGGTCACCTTCTGAATACAAGCGTTGAATATCGCGCATCTGGATTAATTGATTGAGCTGATCCCTAGAGGTGAAGAAGCGGTGTTGCTTGCTTAATGGGTAGTTCTCAAAGGTGTTTAGCCCAAGGTCGCTTAACACGAACTGACTTAAGTCTTGATAGGTGTTGGCAAAGAACAGCAACAGTAATACATCAATCACTTGAGATTCGATGACGTAAATACAGTCGAAAGAGAGGTTTTGAAATTGATCAAAAGGTTGCTGATCAAGCCGTAACAACAGCTCGTCTTTCTTGGCATTTCTATGGCTCTTAAGGGCGGGGAATACACTCAACAGCTCTGGTTTGGTGAGCAAGTGAAACCCGAGCTCGACCTCACTAATGGCGAGGTCATGCTGTTCTTCGGGATGACTCAACCCAATGAAGCCTGAGCTGTTTAGCTCTTGCAGTACGGTCTTTAGATCTGGGATCTCAACATAGTTGAGTTTATCGCTGCGAAACCAACGGCCTTTACGAGAAAGCAAACGAACCATTAGGCATTGGCTTGAAACAGAAAGACGTTTGTATGCGGACAACCAACGACATTCATCATCACTCAGAAGATCGGGGTAGAGCGTTTGAGCGTGTTCAACCAGTCGATTGAAGTTGTCGAGATAATAAGTGGGGGAGAGCTGAAGAGTGGTTTCGGTCGTCAATGGAGAAGTCGCTTGATACAAAAAGAGCCTAACCCTAAGGTTAAGCTCTTCAGTAACAAATTCAATCTTTTCTGTTGATTAAGCTTGTGATGCTTTTAGTTCAGCAACTTTAGCTTCAGAGATTGGTTTAGTGATGATTGCTAGAACAATACACACTGCCATCATAACTGCAGAGATTGTGTAAGCTAGGCCGTAACCTTCGCCGTTTGACATTGAGAAGCCAACAACTGCTGCACCGATAGCGCCGCCGATACCCCATGCAGTGTAAAGCACGCCGTAGTTAGTACCGTAGTTTTTCAGGCCGTAGAACTCAGCAGTTAGTGTTGGGAATACTGCTAGAAGCGTACCGTAACCAACCGCTGCGATAGCCGTACCAATGATTAGCGTGAATTCAGAGTTGAACGTAGCGAATAGAGCCATGTTCGCGCCTTGAAGGATGAACGCTAGAAGTAGAGTACGTACGCCACCGATTTTATCTGCAAGCATACCCGCAGCAACACGGCCGCCTGAGTTGAATACTGCAAGGATAGACGCTAGGTAAACTGCGTTTGGCAGGTTAGCTTGAACGCTAGCAATTGTAGTGATGTTACCGATGATCATTAGACCAACAGATGCAGCGAATGCGTACATGATCCATAGAGAGTAGAACTGAGGAGTCTTCAGCATTACTTTCCAAGTTAGGTCTTCAGTCTTCTTAACCGCTTTAGGAGCTTGGCCTGCTTTTACTTTAGGCTCAGCTGGCGTGTAATCCGTTGGTGGGTTGTTGATTGTTGCTGCTAGAGGTACTGCGATTGCAAGTACACCAACACCAAGAATCATAAAGCTAGTTTGGATACCCATGCTGTCGATTAGCGCAGAAGTTACTGGTGCTAGGTAAATAGCCGCAAGACCGAAGCCTGCTGCGATAAGACCGTTAACCATACCTTTCTTAGAAGAGTGGAACCACTTCATTGCTGATGGAGACAGACATGCGTAACCGAAGCCGATACCTGCACCTGTTATAATACCGAACGTGATGTTCAGCATCATAGGCGTTGTAGCGAAACCAGAAGCAATCATACCTAGGCCTGTAAGCGCTGTACCTAGGATAAGGATCTTACGTGGACCCATACGGTCTTGTAGGATGCCCGCAACAAGAAGACAAACAGAGAATGTGATAGTTGCAATAGCGTAAGGTGAAGATGCTTCAGCAGCACTCCAACCAGCTTCAGTTACTAGCGCTTTGTTAAATACACTCCAAGCATACAGGATGCCAAGACAAAGGTTGATACAGAAGCCTGCTAGCAGGATACGTGTTGCTTTATCAATCTTGCTCATTTTTATTCTCAGTTTTGTCATCGGTTAGTGGAGAGCCACTTAACTAAAGACGGGTTATTGTGATTGTTTCTTCAAAATTAGTTTGCGTTTATCAACAGATAGCGCAAAAGAGCGCGGATTATAACCAATTAAAATGTGATTGGAATCTCTTTTTCCATTTTTGGTAAATTAAATTCAATTTGTTAATAAGTTGTTTTTTATTGGTTTTTGAAATGTTTTTAACACCTCTCTATTTTGTTCTTTTTCGCTCTGTCTTCTTATTATTTCAGGGATTTTGAGGTGATGGTTTTTGAATAGACGCGTATTGCGTGCGGATATCACAGAGTTACAAATAATTTTAATTAATTTCCAAGGTTAAATTTGTGTAACAAAATAAATCGTAACAGCGCTTTGTTCATATGAGACAAGGAGTAACGGAGTTTTATTAAAAACAGAATGTTAAGCAATTGTTAAGGGTGATTTTTGTTAGTACTTTTGCTTGCATTTTGTTCGATTGGAGGGGTTGTGTTGTCCGTAAAAAGTGGGAAAATAGTATGCAAACTGAGATTCCAAATTTGAAAGGATGCGTTTCCAACTTATGGTGAGGCGAGTATTATGAAACTGTTTTTAATTTTATTGATGTCAATTTCTGGTGGTGTAGCGGCAGCTGACCATATTCACTCTTTCCTATTCGGCTTCTATGTTGCGGCTCTAGCAGTTGGTAGTTGCTACTGGCTTGCATTTCGCAGTACGCGTTTCCCACAGTTGGCATTAGTGCTATTGATGTGTGGCTTTTTTGCGAAAATTGCAGTGACTGTTATCGGTGTTTCTTGGGGTATCTCGAACGATATCATTCAATCGCCGTTCATTTTCTCATTGTCATACCTGTTCTTCTTAGTGGTTGTGTCTTACGTTTGGTTTGCATACCGCGATAAATTGACGCTAAAACAACGCGCTAAGAAGGTAGAAGAGTCTCGCAAGCAAGCGGCAGCATAATTCGATTTGATTCTTAAAAAGCCTTCTTCGGAAGGCTTTTTTGATCCTGCCTACCTGAACTCTATTATTTGGTTATGACGGCAGATAAAAGAAACCCCAGTATGGTGACATACTGGGGTTACTTGTTATGTATCTATTATCTAGCAGTTACCATCTACCAAAGACTACTCTGAAGGTGTGTTATTTCTTCATCATCTTAGCGAGATCGGCGAACGGGTTGTGTGTCGCTGACTGATGATCATCTAAACTCGCTTTTGCATCCACACCATAACGCTCATGGTCAGTGTATTTTGAATGCTCATGATCGTGACAGTACAGGCACAGTAGCTCCCAGTTGCTGCCATCTTCAGGGTTGTTTGTATGGTCGTGATCCACGTGGTGAACGGTAAGCTCTCGGAGGTTTGAGTAAACAAATTCGCGCGCACATTTACCACAAACCCAAGGGTACAGTTTTAGTGCTTTTTCGCGGTAGCCTTTCTCTTGGCGAGCATACGCTGCACTCGAACCTGTGAAATCAGAAGACATTGCCAAATCCTTATCAATTGTAATATCCCGATTTTATCACAGCTTTCTTGAAGCTGTCGGTATGTCGTTCGTAAAATCATTGCTAAATGATGCAGTGGACTTATCGATATTAGATTGAAGTTTGAATACAGACTTACCTTCTACACACTAACGCTTAAGCGGGTTATGTCTTTCTGGAATAAGCCATGCTTAACAGTTTGAAAATAAATCGTATTCAGGGGTTTTAACCGCAGGCATGTGACCTAATATCAGTTTGTGAGACCCTATATTAATAAGGAAATATCATGTCAGAACAATACACTCCGCCAAAAGTTTGGGTTAACGATACTGCTGGTGGTAACAAGTGGGCAAACATCAATAGTCCTGAATCTGGAGCTCGCTTTGATAAAGAGCTTCCTGTTGGTGACCATGCTTTTCAATTGTATTCTCTTGGCACACCTAACGGTCAAAAAGTCACTATCTTGCTGGAAGAGTTGTTAGCGGCGGGTGTTAAAGAAGCTGAATATGATGCGTACTTGATCAACATCGGTGAGGCTGATCAGTTCTCTTCTGGCTTTGTTGGCGTGAATCCAAACTCCAAAATACCAGCACTTGTCGACAAGTCTGGTGACGAAGACGTGAATGTATTCGAATCGGCATCTATCTTGATGCATCTAGCAGAAAAATTTGGTCACTTCTTACCAAAAGAAGGGGCAGCAAGAACGCAAACCATTAACTGGTTGTTCTGGGCACAAGGCTCGGCACCATTCCTAGGCGGTGGTTTCGGCCACTTCTACGCTTACGCGGATGAAAAGCAAGAGTACCCAATTAACCGCTTCGCAATGGAAGCTAAGCGTCAACTAGATGTGTTAGACAAACAGCTCGCAAATAACACATTTGTGGCGGGTGACGAGTTAAGCATCGCTGATATCGCGATTTGGCCTTGGTATGGCAACCTTGTGCTAGGCAAAATTTACGATGCGGCCGAGTTTCTACAAGTTGAGTCATACACCAACGTTGTGCGCTGGGCGAAGCAACTAGAAGCGCGCGAAGGCTTCCAACGCGGCCGAGTGGTTAACCGTTCATTTGGCGAAGAGTGGGAGCAAGTACCAGAGCGCCACTCTGCAGAAGACATTGACCGAGTTTTAAAGCTTAAGCCTTAGTTCTTTTTTGAACGTGTTTTTGGCAGATATACCCTATCGGTCTTAATGTTAATGGCTAATTGAAACGCCATATCTCAATCGAGATATGGCGTTTTTCCGTTTTAAGGTAGGGAGAGGTTTTGTAATTGGAATGAGAGTCTCAATTATCATTTTGTTTTTCTTATTCAATCGCTTATGAGTAATGGTCTTTGTGGTTAAGACAAAAAACAATAGTCATCGAGGTGGAGTAAATCTATAAGATAACGGTCCACTTTAAATTACGACTAACTTCGCTCAATGAAAAAAAACTTAATTGCGTTGGCTATCATATCCACGGCTCTTTTAGGGTGTAATCACGACTCACTAAGCTATAGTGGTGGCCCTGATACGGCTCCTCCAACAGATATTGTACCACCAACGGACATTCTTCCTCCGACAGATATTGTTCCACCAACGGATATTCTTCCGCCGACTGACATTATTCCACCAATAGATATTATTCCCCCAACAACTTACATCGGTTCACTGTTGTCGAGCGGGGCGTTTGTTTCTGGAGATGTGTACTGTGACGGCATTCATCTTGAAAACGGAACGTTCAGTGTAAAACAAGGCGTGAGTTTTAGTTGTACCTTGGGTCACCTTACTTTAGGTGATTTCACGGCTCCTTTCCCCGAAGTCACAGAAAGCACGATTTCAAATGACACGCTTCATGCGGCATTTGAGTTGACAGAATTACATGGAGACAACGTTACTAAGGTACTCGAATCAATTGATGTTTGTGAGACTGAAAGTGCTATCTGTTTAAAAGAACTGGATGCTTTTGATATTGAGGATGTGTTCTCGCAGCTTGATGATCAAGATGCTGTCGATGCGTACTTTTCTTCGAAAGAAGAAGAATCTACAGATGAAGTAGGTAAGGCTCCTAGTTCACACGTAGACACAACTGTTGTTCCTGCGGTTGACCCTAATGCGGACAATAACCTTAACGCTGGTTTTGTTTCTGCAGACGCGGAGTCTACCTATGCTTATAAGCCAAGTGTTGAAGGCAAGGTGTTAACTCGCAGTAAGCTTACAGATGCTAATGGTACGCCGATTTCTGGGATCAGTTTCTTTTCGGCTAACGCAACGGGCGTGACGGATGAAGAGGGAATCTTTGAGTACCTGTGGGGCGACAGAATCGTTTTTGGTATTGATACGTTTGAGTTTGGCTCCATTACGGGTAATCAGATTGCTTATAAATTGTCTGATGTGACCAATAATGTGGTTGAGAAAGCGAATATCCAGTCATTACTAGAGCGCTACGCGGTTGATCATGTAAGTTATTATGAGATATCTGAAGAAGTCCAAGATACCTTTTCAAAGTACCCTAACGTTATAAATGAGTTGATCAACCTAACTCTGCCAAATGGGGGGCTGATAGAGGGTACAGACTTCGAACTTCCTAATGAGTTTGTTGGTCAGTTTAGCCAAGGGTTAACGTCAGTCATTGATGAGCAGCTGCGCCAAACGCCTCAGTTTATGGATTATGTTCGTCAACCTGCCGTTTTATCTATGGATTCTGGTCAGTATGTTACAGAGTCTCTGCAGCAAATCTTCCACAACGTCACCACATTCCATGTCTTCAATGACAATGGTAGCTTTTACGGTGCGACTGGGTATACCCGTGGTATGCGAGCTCTAAACATATCGAACAGAGCATTCCCTGTGGTGATGCCAAGAACTGATAAAAACCGTGAGCTTTACTTTGGTGAGCAACAGGCTTGGACTCGTGAAGGTAAGCCTTACATCGCACAACACCCAAGCATCTCGATGCCTCCGATTCCTTTAGTCTCTGAAGACAACGCGACTTATGGTTTCCCATTCGTTACTGCAGGCGAGATAGGCAAAGGCAAGGTCGTGTTCATGGGTAATGGCTTATATCCAAGTATTCTGTCATGCCCAGAGAATTATTGGGCTAATCGCACATTACATATCGACAGCAACAAACAACAGTGCACTGTTTCGACGTTTGAAAACTTACTGCATGATGACCAAGGCAGCATGAGGCTGTTTTTCTCGAACTTGTTTGAGTGGTTCAATAATGGTTTGCCTATTGCTGGGATGAATACAGTCACCAATATTGACCAAGCTTATTCGGCTTATCACCACTCCACAATGGGTAAGCAGTACACGTTTTTTGTTAGTCCTCAGTATGGTTTTGCATCAGTAGAAAAGCGTGGTTCAGGTGACTTTGATGGTTTGAATGCGAGCACTACGCCGATTTTGATCCTTCAGGCATACCCACCTAAGTTGGTTCAAGATGGCATGACTAACCAGTTTGTCGCTGACTTGGATAACCCGAATTTAAGCCAAGACGATATTACGGCTCTTATTAACTATGTTAATGACGGTGGCAATATCTTGTTTATGGATGCGATTCAAACGACTAACCCTGAACCTATAGGGCGCTTGGCAGATGCCGTAGGTGTATCTCTTGGCGGTGAAAACGTTACGCCGACAAACCAAGCTTTCTGCAGTAGCTCTTATTACTGCCAAGCACCGTATCCAAATCTTCACGTGAAGAGCCAAAAGGAAATGGTAGTTCTTGAGCGTTTTCAAGATAACCAAGGGGAGCCTCCATTCACGGTAAATCAAGATGGTACGGTTGAGTGGATTGAAGATGAATCCAAAATCAAATTTGAAATCCCGACTTATGAGGTTACTAAGTTAGACGCTGAAGGGAAGCCAGTGCTTGATGCGTCTGGTGTAACCGTAATGGAGACAAAATCCGCACGTATCTTTGTTGAATCGGCAGAAGAGCGTGAAGCGGCGATCAAAGAACTGCAATCTGCATTTGATGGAACTGATCTTTGTACAAACGATTATGAATACGAATTTAACTGTATTGAGACTCGTTCTGGAGACGGAATTACAGTTCGTGGTGCTTATCATCGTGCAGATTTTGATCGCTATGAAGTGAGTGAAGCTGTTGTTGGTAGTATGGTTAAAGCGGCGAACTTAGGCGGTAACTTTACGGCGCTTTATGAGCATGAGATTTACTATCGCACGAAAGGTACTCAAGGCAAGCGTCTGTCTAACAGCGAATTGAATCAAACTTTCGACAACTTATCTGTTTGGATGTGGAACGACAACGCTTACCGCTTTGAAAGCGAGATCCAAGATGAGTTAGGCTTTAAGCAAGCTGTTCAATTCTTAAATTGTTATACAGACGGCCAACATCAAACAGATACAGAAGAAGCACAATGTCCTGTTGATCTTAAAGCTTCTTTGGTAGCCAATAACATGATCTATGGTGAAGGCGATTTAGTGGGGCAGTTAAACCCTAGTTATCCGTTGAACTATATGGAAAAGCCACTGACTCGTATCATGTTGGGACGCTCTTTCTGGGATCATAATATTGTTGTCGACACGACAATGTATCCTGGTCGAACTTCGGGAGCATCTTCGTCAAGTACGGTAATGGTTCAGACCAACGGTAAAGCGGTGACGTATTCGGCAGGAAACAATCAATCGACAGGTCTGTGGGCTCCTCAATTACAAGAAGTAACCATTGAAGACGGAGTGGCAGCTACGATTACCGTGATGATGGCGGATGATCTTACAGGTAAGCCGAATCACGAAACGAGCTTGAAACGTCCTCCACGTATGCAAACCAGCTACGATTACAATGGTTCGAGCTTAAATTTCAAAGCCCCTTATGGCGGCCTGATTTATATTCAACCGAAAGTAAAAGAGCTTGGTGAAGTTTCGTTTAGCATTAATGGCGCGTTAAAAGCGGCTTGGTGGAAAGAGGGGGAGTGGATTAACTCTATTCAATCGGCAGAGGCTCCAATTGCAGAAATCGATACGGGTTCATTTATTTACACTACACCAATCAGGAATCTAGAATCCGCTGATTTGAACCAATTCGCAACTGATATGAATCGATTCGCCGAAGCGGCAAGTGACTTCTACGGGCGTGATGAGAAACAAAGCACGGGTTTACATCGTAGGTTCACTTACCCAGAACTGAAGGCGTTCCGCCATCGTTTTGTGAATGACGTGCAGATTTCGATTGGTGCTGCTCACTCTGGTTACCCAGTGATGAATTCAAGCTTTAACGCAAATCGGACATACATTCCAACCAACCCAGTGAACGACTGGTTGTTGTGGCATGAGGTGGGTCATAACTTAGCATCAGCTCCTTTCCTAGCGGCTGGTAGTACAGAAGTGACCAATAACCTTCTTGCGTTGTATATGCAGGAGTTAGAGGGGCGCAATGCAAACCCTGAAATGGATCGTATTAAATCGGATATTAAGAAAGCACCTAAATGGCTAGAGCTTAATAATGAACATGCGTGGTCACATGGTGATGCAGGTTTACGATTAGTTATGTTTGGTCAGCTAAAAATCTGGGCAAAATCGAACTTTGCAATTGATGATTGGTATACACGCGGCGCAAGCCAATCTGATGTGTATGGTGAAGATGAAGGCTGGAACATGTTCAAACTTATGCACCGTAAAGCTCGAGGTGATAGAGAAGGCGACTCGAATACGAACTATTGTAGTGCTAGCGAGACTGGGCTTTCTGGTGGAGACCTAATGATGGTGTGCGCTTCTTATGTTTCAAACTATGACTTAAGTGACTTCTTTGAAGTTTGGAACGTGGGCGAAACGTCCATGACTAATGCTGATGGCACGAAGTCTTATAGTGGCGGAATTAGCTCTAAAGGTCTTAGTGCGGTTGAACAATTAAAACTAGAGAAACCAAACAACAGTCCTTTGAATGTTGATTCAATTTACTAACGCTAATTATTGCTAAAGCATTTTATAGCTTAAAAACAAACGCCACACTGAAACTACGTGTGGCGTTTTTGTTGGAATGCTCTAGAAATTTCAGCTAGATCAGTCTTCTACATGATGTTTAATACTTCGGCTGCCATTGGTTGACTGTCCTTGCTAGAGAAAGCAGGTTAAACTGTTCGCATCATAATTCTAAAGGATGGTGCCATGTACCACGGTCATATCTATTTCCCTCTGCGATTTGCAGAGCAAGCAGAAACACTGCGTCAGAAAATTTTAGCGGAACGTAAAGATGTATTAGAGGTTTTCCCATTAATACAGCGTTTGGTTGGTCCACATAAGATGCCAATGTTTGAGATTCACTTTGCGAACAAAGAGTCGGGCATTGTTGAATGGCTTGAGCAAGAACGCGGTGATATGTCAGTGCTTATTCACCCTGTAACTGGCGGTGAAGAAACTTTGGATCACACAGTACGAGCGATCTGGCTTGGTCGTGAATTGGGTGTCTTTGAAGAAACGCTTACTAGCTAATCAAATATACCAATATTGCACTTAACTCATTCCGACCGGAAAATACATGAACAATAAAAAGGCTCCTCAAATGAGGAGCCTTTGTTTTAAGGAGCCGTTTTACCAAGAAACCGGTTATCAAGAGCCTCTGGTTATCGGGCTGAACCGTTAACCAGAGTAGGGGGATTAAGCCTCTGCAGTTACTTTAGAGCCGCTCATCTTTTTAAGTGCTGCGTAGCCAAAGCCTGTTACTAGCGTACCTGCTGCAATCGCTACTAGGTACATAAGTACTGGAGAGATAGCGCCAGGAATCAGTAGTACGAATAGACCGCCGTGTGGAGCCATTAGCTGTGCACCAAACATCATTGATAGAGCACCTGTTAGTGCACCACCTGCCATACAAGCTGGGATAACACGCATTGGATCTTTCGCTGCGAATGGGATTGCACCTTCAGAGATGAAACATAGGCCAAGAACGAATGATGCTTTACCTGCTTCACGCTCGCCTGCTTCAAACTTGTCTTTCACTAGGAAAGTCGCAAGGCCCATACCTAGAGCTGGAACCATACCTGCTGCCATGATAGCCGCCATTGGTGCGTAAGTTTGCGAAGCCAGTAGACCAACACCGAATGTGTAAGCGGCTTTGTTTACCGGACCACCAAGGTCGAAACACATCATTGCGCCTAGAATCACACCTAGAAGAATCGCATTAGACGTACCCATGTTGTTTAGGAAAGTTGTCATCGCGCTCATCACGCCAGAAACAGGACCACCTACGATGTAAACCATCACAAGACCAGTGAACAAACTCGCGATAAACGGAATGATCAGGATAGGCTTGAGGGCTTCCATTGACTGTGGAAGTTGAACCTTGTCGGCAATGAGTTTTGCAGAGTAACCTGCAATGAAACCTGCCGCGATACCACCTAGGAAACCTGCGCCCGTTGAGCTAGCCAGCATACCGCCAATTAGACCTGGAGCCAGACCCGGACGGTCGGCAATCGAGAATGCAATGAAACCAGCAAGAACAGGAATCATCAGTGCGAATGCAGAACCACCACCGATAGTCATCAGTGCTGCTGCCAGTGTGCCTTCTTCTTTAAACGCTTCGATACCGAATACGAAAGAGAGTGCGATGATCAAACCACCCGCAACAACCACAGGAAGCATGTGTGAAACACCTGTCATTAGGTGCTTGTACACGCCTTTCTTCTCGTCAGCAGGCGCTGAATTTGAAGACGCTGTGTGTTGGTATGGTTTAGCTTCTGCGAATGCTTTTTCCATCTCTTGCTTTGTTTTCTTCAAAGCAGGGCTTGTTGTAGTTTTGTACAGCGCTTTGCCGTTAAAACGATCCAGAGGAACGTCGATGTCTGCTGCGATGATAACTAGATCAGCGTCTGCGATTTCTTGGTCTGTCAGTTGGTTTTTCGCACCTACAGAGCCGCGAGTTTCCACTTTGATTTGGTGACCTAGGCGTTTGCCTTCTGCTTCAAGCGCTTCAGCTGCCATAAAGGTGTGTGCAACACCAGTTGGGCAAGCGGTAATCGCTACGATTTTTTTGCTACCTGTAGCAGGTGACGTACCGGTCACTTCAACAGTGCTTTCAGCTTGAGAAGCGTCTAATACCGTTGCTTCTGCTACCGCTTTCTCTAGAAACGCTTTTGCATCTGCAGTGCATTCAGAGATAGCCGCTTGGTACACTTTCTTACCAACAAAACGTGCTTTATCAACATTTTTGTTAGTTGCGATAACTACAACGTCGCTGCTGTCGATAGCGTCTTGCGATACAGTTGAATCAGGTAACACGCTTGATTGACATTCAATAGCAGCGTTCCAACCTAGTGCTTTTGTCGCTTGCTCTAACAAGCCCGCGGCGATGATGCTGTTTGCTACGCCACTTGGGCAAGCTGTGATAATGGTAATATTCATAATAAACCTTTTGTCCTATTTGCTTGTGTCTAACTGGCTAGTTGGAGCACTAAGCGACTGTAATTGGATATTTTGTAGTACTGAATCCAGCTCTTGTTGGCTGGTGATGCCCACGCCTACCTGTGAAACTGCTAGAGCAGATAGGGCGGTTGCGAATTTAATAAGTTCTGGTTTTGGCATCTGTTGCATGTGACCCCAACATAGGCCAGCAACTAAGGTGTCGCCTGCACCTACTGTGCTCACTACTTGCATACGCGGCGGTTGAGCATGTAACCATTCACCTTGGTTAAGCCACATCACGCCTTCTGCGCCAAGTGACACCACGATGTTCTCAATACCTTTTTCATTTAGGGCTTGGCCCGCGTGTTGGCATTGGTCACGTGTAGTGAGTTCAGCGTTGAACAGCTGAGACAGCTCTTCATCGTTTGGTTTGATCAACCAAGGCTGTGCATTGATACCGGCTTTAAGTGCGTCACGGCTGCTATCAAATAGCACCTTCTTGCCTAAATCGTGTAAGCGTTGAACCCAAGAAGCGCAAAGCTCAGGAGAGATACCTTGTGGCAAGCTGCCTGCAATCACGAAGTAATCGTGCGTTTCAGCAAGTTCTAATAGGGTTTCTTCGAACGCTTTAATCGCGTCAGCATCAACAGGAACACCTGGGAAGTTGATGTCGCTTACTTGGCCTGAGTTTTCAACCAGTTTTACGTTGATGCGAGTTGCGCCATCAACACGGATGAAGCGGTCAGTTGCGCCCATCTGTTCAAACAGTTGGCAGAACGCTTCTTCGTTATTGCGACCAAGGAAACCTGTTACGGTCACTTTCGCGCCAAGCTCTGAAAGCACTTTTGCGACGTTTACGCCTTTGCCCGCTGCATGCAGAGAGCCTTTGTTTACTAGGCTAACTGAACCTACATTTAGTGCGTCGATAGCGCCTGTCAGGTCTAGAGCAGGGTTAAGCGTTACAGTAACGGCTTTGATTTGTTTATCAGACATATCGACTCCTTAACCTTCGCCAAGGCCTGAAGCGATAGCTTTGCCAATCGATTCAAGTGCTTGTGCTGCATCGTCACCTTCAGCAACAAACTGAAGATGGTGGCCGTGTTTAACGCCAAGTGCGATGACTTTCATCAAGCTCTTCGCGTTCACTTCTTTTCCGTCGCCATCTAGGTTTGAAACGCGGATCGTTGATTCAAACTTCTTCGCTTCAGCAACTAGCATTGCACCCGGACGAGCGTGTAGGCCGTGTGCGTTTTTGATTTTGAATACTGCGCAGTTGTCATCGTCTTGAGAGGCTGTAGAAACCGCTTCACCTTTCAGAAGGCCAATCACTTGCGCTGCGTCAGCGGCTAGCAGTTGTTGCTGTTTACCTTCAAAAACCATCTTGCTTAGGTTTGCCAGAATAGATTGGTGCGCGCTGTTACAAGCGGCGAATGCTACCAATGCTTTAACTGGTGTGCCTTCGTATTCACAATGGTTCGCTGTTGAAACGAAAGATACGCCAGTGCGAGTTACACCTTTGTCGCTGCCCAACAACCACAGGCCTTGGCCTAGGTGAGTTGGTGTTTTCGTTACCAGGTCAGCAACGAATGCGTTGTCTGTGCAACCTGTGTTTTTAAGTAGGCCGCCCGCAACTGCAGACATTTGAACCATGTCGCTCGCAGGGAATAGTAGCTGAACTAAAGAAGCGTCTAGGTCTGCTTCTAGCTGAACTTCGCCGTTAAGTAGGGCGATGATTTCGTCTTCTGATTTCGCTTGCTTTAATTTCTCTTCAACGCCGTCAGCCGCTAGCACTTTCGTTAGCTGCTTAAGAATGCCTAAATGCTCGTCAGATTTCGCTGCAATACCAATTGCTACGTAAACACGGTTGCCGTCTGCCCAATCAATACCTTCAGGGAAGTGGTGTACCGCAACGCCTGTCTCTTTTACTAGGCCACGCGTGTCCGTTGTGCCGTGAGGAATCGCGATGCCGTTACCTAGGAACGTAGAGTTCTGGTTTTCACGGTTCAACATTCCTTCAACGTAACCAGAGTCAACTAAGCCTTTCGCGGTTAGGTCGCCAGCAATGTTTTGGATAGCTTTGAATTTGTCTTCGGCAGTTTGGCCTAGAGTGATGTCAGATTTTGATAATTTAAGCATGGTGCCTCTTTAGCGTATCGCTTGAGAATTTGTGTATCGCTACGATTCAGTCTAGAGCAAGATTTATGGAGCTTAACTCTTTGTCTTATGCTTGCTGAATCGGTTCAGCATTCAGTGTAAAAAAATTCAGCAAAGCCAATTTTGGTTTTCAAAATAGTTTTGCTGCGTGTCGTAATTTCAGTTTCGTTAACAACAAGAAGCTGAATCACAACAAATGACGCTCAATCCATACAAAAGGATGATTGAAGTCACTTTTCAGATTTTGCTGAATCCTTTCAGCTTTTATACTGAATCGATTCAGCATATAATTCAACTAATCCGAGGATCAGATCATTGGTTATATGATCCTACGCACAAAATACAGGTCACCCATATGACACTTGATGAAATTGCTAAATTGGCTGGAGTATCGAAAACCACGGCCAGTTATGTCATCAACGGCAAGGCGCAGAAATACAGAATCAGTGAAAAGACTCAGCAGAAAGTCATGGCGGTTGTGGAAGAGTATAACTACCGACCAGACCATGCTGCTTCGTCGCTGCGTGCTGGTAATAGCCGTTCATTTGGTTTGATTATTCCTGATCTGGAAAACAGCAGTTATGCGCGTTTAGCAAAACTGATAGAGCAGAACTCACGTAAAGTGGGCTATCAGATTTTGATTGGCTGTTCAGATGATGACGCTGAAACCGAGCGAAAGGTCGCTGAAGCTTTGGTCAGTCGTCGTATTGATGCTTTGCTGGTGGCGAGCTCAATGCCAGACGCCAACGAGTTCTACTTGAAACTGCAAAACTCAGGTACCCCAGTAATTGCGATTGACCGTCCGTTAGACGATGAGCACTTTGCTTGCGTGATCAGTGAAGATTTCGAGGCTGCATTTGAACTGACCCACTCGATTCTCGATGACAGCATTCATAGTGTTGGCTTGATCGGTGCGTTACCTGACCTGAACATTTCACGTGAACGTCAGCTGGGTTTTGAAGCGGCGAATAAAGCACATACTCAACAAACAAGGCTAGCAGAAAACAAGCCGATGGTAGTGGGTTATGGAGAACACTTTGATAGAGAATCAGGGCGCGAGGTTTTTGAAGACTGGATAGCTAAAGGCACGGTGCCTGATGCGATTGTGACTATGTCTTACACTTTGTTAGAGGGTGTGTTGGATGTGATGGTTGAAAAGCCAGAGCTGATTAATCAAGTAAAACTGGCAACCTTTGGTGATAACCGACTGCTCGACTTCTTGCCTTTTAAAGTCCATTCACTGCCTCAGCAGTTTGAAGTAATTGCCGACAGCGCTTTTGCTTTGGCGCTGAATGCATCGGCTAAGCGTTACCAAGCTGGCATTGAACTCGTGCCAAGAAGCTTAGTGAAACGAGGCTAAACGCGGTTATATTAGGCTAATTCGTAAACGTATCTAGCTTGGGTTTAACAATAACCCCAGTTCTACGACCGCAACAATGCCGAGCAACAAAGCCAACACTTTCCAAAACTGGATCGGGTTTCGGTTTATCAAAGGTTGCTTGGCTTTGCTTTTCACCAAGCTTTGGTTTGGTGTGTAAAGGTCTGCCACAAAATCCCCCAACACTTGATGACGTTCGCTTGGTGATTCCGCGCAGGCTTTTTGTAATACCAAATCCACCCAGCTTGGTAAGTCAGCTCGTTTCTGTGTGATGGGTTGGTATTCCCATTGATGGTGACGAGATTGCTTAAGCGATTGTGCGGTCATTTCAGAGTAGGGTAATTCACCGGTTAGCATCTCATAGCCGATTACAGCGATAGAGAACAGATCGGAGCTGGTGGTCGCGCTGTTGTGCTTGATGGTCTCGGGTGCAATGTAATTGACCGCGCCTAATGGTGTGTCGTCCTTGTCAGTGAGCTCTCCCTCTTCAAGGCCTCTCACTAATACCGCACCAAGGTCGATGATTTTTACCTCACCATCACGTTGAATCATGATGTTCTCGGGCTTTAAGTCTCGGTGCACCATGTCTGCACGTTGTAATACTCGAATGCCTTGAGTGATCTTTTCTAATATGTCGCGCACTTCATTGAGTGACGGTTTTGGGTTGTCGTACATCCATTGTCTTAGGGTGATACCTTCTACCCATTCGCAGATTTGGTATAAGAATTGCGAGTTCTCTGGCGTCGGGTAAACCTTCATTACTCTCTTATTTTTTAACAAGATCCCCGCCCATTGTTCATTAAAGAAAGCTCTGAGTTGCGAAGGGCTATCGTGATATTGAACGGAAGGGACTTTCAGCACGAATTCGGTTTGTGTCTCTTTCTGCATCACACGATACACATGGCTTCTTGAACCTGCATACAACACCTCAAGTACCATGAAGTTGTCGATACTTTGCCCGAGCTTTAAAGCGGGTGGGATTGCCCGTTTAGCCAGCTTCTCATGGAATTCAATCAGCGAAGGTTTAGGCAGATGGCTGACTTGCACAATCAAGCAGCTCACGTTGTCTGAGCTATTGTGGCTTAAAGCGGTGTTACAGATGGTTTGCGCTGCGTATTCGAAATCCGCTCCGGGTTTATCGATGTGTTCTTTGAAGGTGTTGGGAGATACAAACTCGTGCACGCCATCAGATGTCAGGATAAAGCAGTCGTTTTTCTTGATAGGCAGGGTTTGATAGTCAACGTTGAGTTGGTTGTCCATGCCTAAGGCGCGTGTAAGATAATGCTTCTGTCCCATATTTTTACGGGTGTGGTCGCGGGTCAGTTGGCGTAATTCTCCATCTCTGAGTAAGTAAATGCGGCTGTCGCCAACGTGGAATATATGTGCGGTGTTTGATTTTAATATCACGCTGCTGAACGTCGAAACGAGGGCATTGTGGTTCACTTGTTGTGCGGGATGAATATTAGAAACAGACGTGTTGAAGAGCCAAGAATTGAGGGACGTTAAGACCTTTTGCGCCGAACGTTGAATGCTCCAGCTTTGGGGAGTTGCGTAATAGTCGTCGATAAACTGCATCACGCTGGTGTGACTGGCTTTCTGGCCGTATTCACTGCAACTTGCCCCGTCTGCAATACAGGCAACACTGCCTTTCAACTCTTGCTCAGTACGAGTTTTGGGGTGCTTTACAATGATGGCGTCTTGATTTTCATCACGTATGCCTTTATTCGAATAACCACCAAACTTAAGCGTTAACTGGTTGTTGGATTCTGGCGTGACGACTTGCCCTTGGCTGAATGAAATTGTCATAACTGATCTTCTTCTTAACTGTTCTTCTTCCCACTTCCTTGGCAGAACATCCTAGGAAGAACAAAAGCTCTAGTGAACGTAGAGCCTTTGAACGAAGCACCTAGCGTTGATGTATCCGCTAAGGTGCCTCTCCCGATTCAATAATATCAATGCTTCTTAGTACAGAGACTAATTTGAAACATTAATTAGCGTGACACTGCCATCGTCGTTTACTTCGGCGATTTGACCGTTAGGCTCTTCCATGAACAGTAGAGTCACAAAGCCAAGTACCGCTGTTGCAGCAATCACTAAGAAGAAGGTTTGGTAGCTCACGAATGACAACACAGTTAGGTAAACTACTGCACCCACGTTACCGTAAGCGCCCGTCATACCTGCAATTTGACCTGTCATACGACGCTTGATTAGAGGAACCGTTGCGAATACCGCACCTTCACCCGCTTGCACGAAGAAAGAACACGCCATCGCCGCAACAACCGCTAGCCATACAGGCCATGTGCTGTCGACTTGACCCATTGCGAAGTAACCCACAGCAAGACCAATCGTTAGAATAAGCAGTGTTGGTTTACGACCGAATTTGTCTGAAATCCAACCACCACCTGGGCGAGACATTAGGTTCATAAAGGCATAAGCCGATGCAACCATACCTGCAAGAACCGGTGTTAATTCAAAGGTTTCAGAGAAGAACAGTGGCAGCATAGAAACCACAGCCAGTTCAGAACCAAATGTTGCGAAGTACAATACGTTAAGTACCGCTACTTGCTTGAACTTGTACTGGTGAATCTCAGGCACTTCTTCTTTAAATACGTTCTTGTTTACTTTCCAAACTTGCGACACTTCGTACACGTAAAGTGCTGCTAAACCTGCATACACAGAGTAAACCGCCATGTCAGACAACATGTTGATGTTGCTTGGTGATAGCTTCCAAGTCAGTAGCGCTAAAGCGGCATACATAGGGATCTTCATAATAAGTAGGAAGAAAAAGTCACCCTTTGATGTCACTTCCATTGCTGTTACTTGAGCAGGCTTGAAGTAAGTCGAACCTTTTGGTGTATCTGACACGTTTTTGTAGAAGATAAACGAGAACGCTAAGCTCATTACGCCGGTAATACCGACCGCATAACGCCAGCCGTCTTCACCACCAAACGCTAGAGCGAGAGTTGGAAGTGTGAACGCCGCTGCTGCTGAACCGAAGTTACCCCAGCCGCCGTAAATACCTTCTGCAGTACCCAGTTCGTTGTGTGGGAACCATTCAGACACAAGACGAATACCGACAACGAAACCTGCACCAATGAAGCCCAGTAGGAAACGAGCGATTGCTGCTTGAATGAAAGAGTCTGCCAGAGCAAACATGAAACAAGGGATAGAACAGACCGCGAGTAGCGAAGAGTAAACCAACCTTGGGCCGTATCTATCGGTTAGCATGCCTATTGCGACACGTGCCGGAATGGTCAATGCAACGTTGAGGATCAGGAGGGTTTTGATCTCTTCAGTAGAAAGACCAAGCGTAGTTTTTACCATTTGCAGTAGTGGGGCAAAGTTGAACCACACAACAAAGGTAATGAAAAAGGCCATCCAGCTTAGGTGTAAGACCTTCATCTTACCCGTAAATGAAAGCAGCGAAAATTTAGTGTTATCCATGGTTTAAATCCTTTAAATCTGGAAAATTACCCGGTTTGTGCACCTGCGTTACTTCCGAACTTAGAACGCTTTTAATGTGCATAAACCCTGTGCCGAAATTGCGCACGCTAATAAGCGTTTGCATGATGGTGTCGGCGGTTTAGTTAACTGGCGATAGCAAGTGGTGCGAGAACTTGAACTTGTTCTCCTTGTTTGCGAACTTCAAATTTCACGAGCTTGAGCTCAGGCTGTTCAAGACATTCGCCAGTTTCTAAGTGGTAATGCTGCTTGTATAAGGGTGAGGCCACGTAAGGTTCTCCGCTTAATGAACCAATTATACCACGTGACATCACATTCGCCTTGCCGATAGGGTCGTAATTAGAGAGCCCATAAAGCGTGTCGCTGCGCTTGCAGTAAAAAATAGCCACTTGGTTATCGTCTACTTTGGCGCAAATTCCCCCGTTTGGGGTTAGATCGCTGGTGCTGCATACGGTTGTCCAATTTTCCATGACTTTCTCCTAGTCTAAAATTGAGTTTTTATTTTTTTATTGATGAACCTGATGAACCTGATGAACCTGATGAAATTTATGAAACCTCAGTCACTTCGATTTGGTCTGCTTTAGCGAGCTTTTCATCGCGTTTTGAATTCGAAGCATCACTCAAGCTCGGCTTAGGAAAACGCTGCTCTCGCTCTTTGATGAAAGAGAGGCTAGTGTCCATTTCTTCACTGTTGATGTAGTGCTGGAAGCGCTTCATCTTCTCAGGGTTTTCAATGGTGGTTTTCCATTCACACTGGTACTTCTCGATGTTGAGTGCGATGTCCGCTTCGAGTTCTTCAGCTACGTTGAGCTTGTCTTCAATCACGACTTGCTTGAGGTATTCAATGCCGCCTTCGAGGTTCTCCATCCATACCGATGTACGCTGTAAGCGGTCTGCGGTACGTGTGTAGAACATCAAAACGCGGTCGATGTATTTAAGGAGTGTGGTTTCGTCTAAATCAGTGGCGAATAGGTCTGCATGACGAGGACGCATACCGCCGTTACCACAGATGTAGAGGTTCCAACCTTTGTCGGTGGCGATAACACCAATGTCTTTCGATTGGGCTTCTGCACATTCACGAGTACAGCCTGAAACCGCAAACTTGATCTTGTGTGGTGAACGCAGGCCTTTGTAGCGGTTCTCAAGTCGAATCGCTAAGCCAACACTGTCGTCGACACCGTATCGACACCAAGTGCTACCGACACACGATTTCACGGTACGAACCGATTTACCGTAGGCATGCCCAGTTTCAAAACCTGCATCAATTAGCTTTTTCCAGATGATTGGCAGTTCGTTAAGTTGTGCGCCAAACAAGTCGACACGCTGACCACCGGTGATTTTGGTGTAGAGGTCGAATTCTTTAGCGACTTCGCCAAGCACGATCAATTTATCTGGAGTGATTTCACCGCCAGCAATACGCGGAACCACGGAGTAGGTGCCGTCTTTTTGCATGTTGCCAAGGTAGATGTCATTGGTGTCTTGCAGTTCGATGTGTTGATCTTCGAGGATGTAATCGTTCCAGTACGAAGCCAGAATCGAACCGACAGCCGGTTTACACACGGTACAGCCCAATCCGTTGCCGTGAGAATCTAACAGCTCATCGAAGGTCTTGATTTTGTTGACGCGAATGATGTCGGTAAGCTCTTGGCGAGAATAAGCAAAGTGCTCACAGATATCGTTAGAGACTTCCACACCCAAGTTAATCAGCTCACTATCCAGAACTTGTTTCGCAAGGGCAGAACAACCGCCACAACCTGTTGAAGCGTTGGTGGTTTCTTTTAGAGCCGCCATCGTGGTGCAGCCAGCTGAAACGGCCTCTTTAATATCGCCTTTGGTCACATCAAAACATGAACAGATCACAGCGCTATCAGGCAGAGCTTCAACACCCATTGCAGAGCCAGAATCATCGGCCACGTTAGGTAAAATCAGCACTGATGGGTTTTCAGGAAGAGGCATGTCATTTTGTTTGATTTGCAGTAGCGAACCGTAGGCTTCTGCATCACCGACCAATACTGCGCCGACAATCTTTGTGCCGTCAGCCGAGATGATCAAGCGTTTATAAACTTGTTCAATTTCATCGTTATAAGTATACGATTGAGCGCCTTCCGTCTTGCCGTGTACTTCACCAATACTGGCCACATCAACACCCAGTAATTTGAGTTTGGTGCTCATGTCTGCACCAGTAAATGAAGCGTCGCTCGTTCCGTCCGATAAGATATGCGAAGCCGCGATTTTTGCCATCGAATAACCAGGGGCCACTAAGCCGAAGATCTTGTTGTCCCAAAGCGCACATTCTCCAATGGCGTAGACGTTGTCGATATTAGTTTGACAGTGATTGTTGATGACAATACCGCCGCGTTCGCCAATCTCGACATCAGAGCTTCTTGCTAGTTCGTCTTGAGGGCGAATACCGGCAGAGAATACGATCATATCGGTTTCTAAGTGGGTGCCGTCTGTGAAGTTCATGCGGTAGCGAGCGTTTTCTCCGTCGACTATTTCAGAGGTCGCTTTCTCGGTGTGAACCTGCACCCCAAGGTCTTCAATCTTTCTGCGCAGTAGCGCACCGCCACCGTCATCTAATTGTACGGCCATCAGGCGAGGTGCAAATTCCACGACATGGGTTTCTAAGCCAAGGTTTTTGACTGCGTTTGCGGCTTCTAAACCCAGCAGTCCACCACCAATCACCACGCCCGATTTGCTGCCTTTACTTGAGAGCTCAATGGCGTCTAAATCTTCGATGGTGCGATAAACGTGACAGTGTTCTTGGTCGTTACCGGGAATAGGGGGAACAAAAGGGAAAGAGCCCGTCGCCAAGATTAGCTTGTCGTAACTTTCAACGTGACCACTTTCAGTGATGACTTGTTGATTGGCGGTGTCTAGCTTGGCAACCTTCTGGTTCAACAAGTAGTTCACGCCGTTGCTTTGGTAATACTCTTCACTGGTCAATGACAGGTCATCAGCGCTTTTACCATTAAAGTAAGCCGTTAGCTGAACACGGTCGTAGGCCAGCCTTGGCTCTTCACTAAAAGTAATCACATCAAACTCATCACTGTCTGATTGCAGGATGTTGTCGATAAATTTGTGTCCAACCATGCCGTTACCAACAACGACGATTTTCTTCTTGCTCATAATCCATTCCTTATTCTCGGCGTCACCATCACTAGCATCTAATTTCTAGTCGTTAGCAGATGAATACCGGGTTGAGATTCCACTCAATTCATAATCATCAAGAAAAACAAAAATGTTTTTTCTAAGTCTTGGTTTTTAGTGGAGCAAGGAGGATGCCAGATTACGTTTCGTTCATTTAAATAAAAATTAACTTATAATTTTCAGTGGTTTAAAAAATAGAGGTGGCACGCAATTACCCCTAAAGTGGTATGTAAAATTTTTGTTAGATTTATATAAATGAGCGTTTGTGGTGCAACTTCCAGCAAGATGGTGCAAAAATTAAGTTTCTATCTTGGTTAAGTTCTAATTGGTTCATTGCTGATATTTGTGTTTTTATTAAGTTGTTGTTTTTAAATTAAATTACTTACTATTCATCAACTGCTATTAAGTGGCGTGTTATTTGCTTGTTTTCACTTATTACAATTATGGATAATTGAGCGAGAAACGGATGACCGATTCAAACAACGGCTGGATAAAATCGACCTGTGCTTATTGTGGTGTAGGGTGTGGAATAGAAGCGAGACCGACATCGCTAGGAAAACTAGAAGTACGTGGTGATAAAGATCATCCATCAAACTATGGAAAGCTATGTACTAAAGGGATCGCGCTCGGCGACACCGTCACGCCTTTGGGTCGTCTTACACAGCCTGCTTATATTCAGAATGAGCAAAAACAAGAGCTGGATTGGAACAGTGCCACTCAGTTGGTCGCACACAAATTTAATCAAACCATCGAAGAATTTGGGGCCGATTCGGTTGCGTTCTATGTGTCTGGTCAGCTGCTTACCGAAGACTATTACGTTGCCAATAAACTGATGAAAGGCTTCATTGGTAGTGGCAACATCGACAGTAACTCTAGGCTATGTATGGCTTCAACTGTGGTCGGGCATAAGCGTGCATTTGGCGCAGACACCGTACCGGTATGCTACGAAGATCTCGAGCAAGCCGATCTAGTCGTGATTACAGGCTCTAACCTAGCATGGTGTCACCCGGTACTTTTCCAAAGATTAAGAGCCGCGAAACAAGCCAACCCCGCATTGAAAGTTATCGTCATCGACCCGCGTTATACCGACACTTGTGAAATTGCAGATATTCACTTGGCATTGGAATCTGGCTCAGACGTGGCGCTGTTTAACGGCTTATTGGGCTATCTCGACGATAACGACAAGCTAGATGCAGACTACATAGAAAACCACACTCAAGGCTTTACTGAATCGATTCGATCTGCAACTCAATATCGCTATACCGAATCAGGCTGGGGCGACAAAAGCGTTCCTGAGCTGACAGGGTTAACAGAGCAGCAGCTAAAACAGTTCTACAGTTTGTTTGCATCGAACGAGAAGGTGCTGACCATTTACTCCCAAGGCGTGAACCAATCCACACAAGGGTGCGACAAGGTAAACGCCATTATTAACTGCCATTTAGCCACCGGGAAAATCGGTAAACCGGGCATGGGGCCATTTTCTGTAACGGGCCAGCCGAACGCGATGGGTGGGCGAGAAGTGGGCGGTTTAGCCAATACCTTAGCGGCGCACTTTGAATTTGGTGACCCGCAATCACACCAGACCGTCAGCGAGTTCTGGCAAACCGACAGCTTAGCCACACATGCGGGTTTAAAAGCGATTGACCTGTTTGATGCCATGAATGAAGGCAAAATCAAAGCCGTGTGGATCATGGCAACCAACCCAGTTGTGAGCCTGCCTGACAGCGAAAAAATCAAAGCCGCATTAGAGAAGTGCCCATTTGTGGTGGTATCTGACTGCATTGCCGATACGGAAACCACTCGCTTGGCTGATGTAGTGCTACCCGCGCAAGGGTGGAGTGAGAAATCGGGCACTGTGACCAACTCTGAACGCCGAATCTCACGTCAACGCCGCGTGTTACCAAGCCCAGGGGAAGCCAAACCCGATTGGTGGATATTAAAAGAAGTCGCACAAAAAATGGGATTCATAGAGCAATTCGATTTCCGCCACGAAGGTGAGATCTTTAAAGAGTATTGCGAGATGACAGCGCTCGGCAATGAAACAGGTAAAGCGCGTGACTTATGCTTAATTGGACTCACGCAACTGGATGAGAAAGGCTATGGCGAACTTACTCCACAGCAATGGCCAGTGCTTGAGTATCAACCAGAGATCATTGAGCAGCGTATGTTCACCAATGGTGAGTTCTTTACAGAATCTGGCAAAGCGCAGTTTATTGCAGTTGAGCACGACAAACCGATTGCCGATACCAGCCTGGAATTCCCACTTATCATGAACACAGGGCGAATCCGAGACCAATGGCACACCATGAGCCGCACAGGTTTGGCGGCAGGTTTAGGTGAGCATACCCCTGAGCCTTTTGTTGCGATGCACCCAGATACGGTTTCGGAACTAAACTTGGATGAGTTTGGGCTAGATGCGTTCAACCACGCCACTATTAACCCAGTGGTGAAAGTGCGCAGCGCACAAGGGGAGTGCCAAGCGCGATTAGTGGTGACCAAAGAGATGCGCCGTGAACAAGTTTTCATGCCGATTCATTGGAACGCACCGACCGCCAAAGACAGTAAACCATGTGACCTGATCTTGCCTCATACCGATGCCGCATCAGGCCAGCCAGAATTCAAACACACCCCAGTGGTGGTTGAACCGTGTGGCTATCGCAGTGAAGCCGCACTGGTCAGCGACAAAGTGATGGATTGTAGCTGCTTTGATTATTGGGTGCGCCAAAGAGTGGAGGGCGGCTTTCTGTATCGCATCTCATCATCCAAGAACCCAATGGAGTTGGTGATTCAGCTAGCTAACACCCTCGATGCCTTGCCAGAACCTAACGCGGAGGCGATTAAGTCACTCCATTATCATGGCAATAAATCATTCAAGAACTACGGCTCTGCCAAGCTGGATCAGTCTGGCGTAAAGCAAGCCTTCGTGGTGAACAGTAAGCTCGACCATCAAAGCATCGATTGGCTGGTGGAATGTCTAACCCGAGAAGCCGATGAAGAGTTCGAAGCCGAGTTTTTGAGTACCATGGCGAAGTAGTTACTACCTCTAACCTATTAATACCAAGAGTTAAGCGCCGACAATTACGTCGGCGTTTTTGTTTGAAAACACGATATTCAAAGATATGACTATTCATTATCGAGCTGCGGTTTACTCACATATTGGGGAGTTTTCTGCATTTTGCCGAAACTATATGGAAAATTTCTGCTTTTCGTCATGTTTGATACGAAGGTAAGTAGGTAAGATCATGTTATTAAATGGGTTATTAGACTAAGTGCAGCGAGTCTTGGAAACTAGACAGAATTGTTTCAGGGACAAAATGCAGAATTATTCTGTCTAATATAGCTGTTAGGTATTTCGGAGAATTTATGGAAAATTTTTGGGTAAATCTGGTTCCAGATAGATTTCCAAGCTTTATTGGAACTATATCCCTCATTGTTGCTTTGATTTGTATGTTCCTGACTTTTAATGAAAAGAAGAGGTCTCATGCAACCAAGTTATTTGCAATAATGGTTGTTGTATCTTTGGCTTTTTTCTCTTCTCATTGGGCGACATATTTTGCGGCAATATTTATCGTTGCAACAGCTGTTACAGAGTTAGATTTTTTACAAAATCTGGCGGCAATCATAAGCAAAGATAAGAACTATTTCGATTATCGCAAAGAAGTGTTGTCTAAAGACCAAAATATTAAACGTAAAGCGGAAGAAGTTGTAGAAGAAGAATTTAAATCAAGCTTGAAAAAGAATCGAGCTATCAAAGATGGACACAACTTGTCGGTTAAAGTAAGCGAAATCAATGATCTTCCTAGAAGTACCATCATGCGCATGGCTTATGACATTGAGGACAAGGTTTTAGAAATATTAAGCCGACAATATCAGGGGTTAGAGCGAGGTGTTCGATTAAGCGGCAACAATACCAGTATTGAAGTTGACGGTTTGATTTTTGATAGCAATGGACCTAGAGAAGTATTTGAAATTAAATGGGCAAAAACTTCACGACATGTTCGTATGCTTGTTGTTAACCAAATTCGACGACTTGAAGATATTCAAGAAAGGTTCAAAACAATAACAGGAAGTACACCCGAATATACATTAGTTCTAGTTGTAAATGATAAAGACGATATTCAAGAAGAGAAATGGAGCTCAACATTGCTTAGGGCTAAAGAGGCAAATATGAATGTTCGTTTTATGTCTTTGGATGAGCTAGGTTATAATGTAAGTAAATGAAATACCTAACAAATAAGGATTAAG